>JAURYA010000062.1 GCA_030654155.1 Sulfurimonas sp.
CCTGATTCTATAGCATTTCCATTTTCATCTAAAGCAGGCGGGGTTGGAAGCACCGGCGGAGTTCCTGAAGGAACCTCATAAGTAGGCGAAAAAGTATCAACCAGTGGACCGGAGTTCAAGTTTGCCTTGATAACAACATTTTGTGTCGGAGATGCCGGAGTTGTAAGTCCCGGAGGGATTTGTATGTTTGTAATCGGCGCGGTTGCATCCACAAAACCAGTCTCTCTATCTCGTAGCCATCCCTGAACGATAAATCCGTTGTTGTCAACGAAGTTTCCGCCGGCATCAAATTTAAAGTCGCCTGAACGAGTGTATTTATAGGTATTTCCGCCATCTGGTGAGATGATGAAAAAGCCATCCCCTTGAATAGCAACGTCTGTATTTTTATCTGAGTTTTGAATAGAACCTTGAGAAAATATACGCGTCATTGAACTAACAGTAGAACCAAGTCCAACTTGAACCGGGTTTTTACCGCCAAGCTCACCTTGCGGAGCAGTAGCGATAGCCTGCGTTTGCGCTAAAAGATCTGAAAAGTTCGCACGAGAGTATTTAAAACCTACCGTATTAACGTTTGCGATATTGTTCGATTCAGTATCCATAGCGATTTGATGCGACTGAAGTCCGGATACACCGGCAAAAAGTGATTTTAACATATTAAATCCTTATTATAAATTTAATGCTAAAAAGAGTGAAACCTCTTTTAGTTACGCTAGCCCTTTTGGCACTTAAACTTGCCTCTAAAAGAGGCAAAATATTTTTTTTAAATAGTAATAATTAATAGCATTTAGTGTTCCAACTTGGATTCATCTAAATAGTTTACCTATGCATGCTCAATGCTTTTTGCAACATCTCATCTGCCGTTTTTATGCACTTTGAATTGGCGTCATATGCTCTTTGCATTATAATTATGTCAGTCAACCCAACTTCCATTCTAACATTTGAGCCTTCTAGTTTAAAGTTTGTTATATCTGTACCAAGAATATTTTTGCCGTTTTCATCTTGAAAAAATATAGGTCTGCCGCTGTTGTTTGATTCCGTAAATCTAGCACCGCTTACCCGCTCAAGCCCTCTGTCATTTTGGAAGTGATAAACCGCAATCATGCCCACTGAACTCTGCATACCGTTGGAGAATGTTGCTATAACCTGCGCATTTTTATTTATGTCAT
This sequence comes from Sulfurimonas sp., assembly GCA_030654155.1. Taxonomy (GTDB): domain Bacteria; phylum Campylobacterota; class Campylobacteria; order Campylobacterales; family Sulfurimonadaceae; genus Sulfurimonas. The sequence continues at coordinate 1,167 of JAURYA010000062.1, forward strand.
ACCCTATAAGATCTCCGGCTTGCAAACCATCTGATGAACTTGAACCCGTAAAAGGGTTGTCCATGGCTATTAGTCCATCAAAACCGCTTCCTAAATCCAGACTCACTGCTGAACCGTTATTATTTATAGTAGATAGCGTATTTGATGTTAATATGCCGGCCTCATCAAATGTTACAACTCCGGTTTGTGTGTCATAAATTGTCTGAGGCAGATAAATCGTTTCACCTGTTTCTTCATTGTACTCTGAATCTACGCTTGCGCTTTGTGCGGTAGCAACTACATTCCACTGCGTTCCAGGGGAGACCTGCGGGTCCACTTTGCTAAATTCCAGTCTTATACTGTTTATATTGCTCTGTGCATCAATCGCTTTTGCGCTTATTACCTTCGTTTCATTCTCAACGCCTAGATTTCCAAAAAAACTTGCTTCTGTTGTAGGCTGAACAGGAAAAGTTAAATCATCAGGAAAACGTAATTTTTCTTGGACAGCAGCTTCGCCAAGTCCAACCTCGGCTAACTGCTCCGTTAATATTCCATTGCTGATATTACTACCCATTGTCCCCAAAATATAGTAACCATCAGCAGTTACCAAATCTCTGTTTTTATCAAACGTGAAGCTTCCATTACGTGTATACACGGGCTTTCCTTCGCCCTGAATACCAAACCAGCCATCACCCAAAATGGCCAAATCCGTACTCTTATCCGCCAACTGATAGGTACCCTTATTTTCATCCATTACCACTGTGCCAAGTTGCGCTCCAACCCCTACGCCGCTATTTGAAGCCGCCGTTGTGTTGAGTGCATTTTCAAACATAGATGCAAACTCTGTACTATAACCGCGAAATCCGACGGTACTTATATTTGCTAAGTTGTCAGAAATTACATTAATGGCAGTCTGATGGGCTTTTATCCCATTTATTCCTGTATAAAAAGCTTGAGTCATCATAGGATACTCCTTTAGTAAACTTCTTTAATATTCTCTAATGGAACATAATTCGAGCCGACTTTAAGCAAAGTTTTTCCAGCATCAAATCTAACAGATTCAATCGGATAAGCGCCCACTCTAGTTGTTAATGCAGTACCGCTAGGGTTTGTGTATGAAGCAGTTGCATAGTACATTCCGCTATCTACGCTATTGCCGCTTGTATCTGTTCCATCCCATGTAAACTGATAAACACCCTTCGAATTTGTCCCAACATCTAGCGTTTTTAATGTATTTCCGTTTACATCCAAAATCTCAACATTTCCCTGTTCTACATCGTCAGGAAAATAGATCTCAAATGTAGTATCTGCTCCCTCTTCAAAAGTAATTGCATTGCTGCCGATATCAGCGGTCTTTCCGATTGCCGATATTGTGCTGAATTGTTGTGAATTACCAAGAGACGCTGCCAAATCAGCCAGCGCTTTGTTTGTATTTTCAGACGCTTCTAAAGTTGCCAACTGTGATGTTTGAGATAAAATTTTCTCACTGTCCATCGGTTCAGTCGGGTCTTGGTTTTGTAACTCAACCAATAAAAGAGTCATAAAGTCATCTTTATCTAAGGCTGTGTTATCTTTAGTTGTGCTTGAAGAAACATATTCAGCTGAAGTTGCGGCATTTAAGCCTGTTGATGTGATTGCCATGGTGATTTTTCCTTTAATTTAGTTCATAAATTTGAAACAGATTTTACTTACCTATAAATTTCTCGAAAAGTTTACTTTTCGTAGCTTTAGGGGGTTGCAAGGGACTTTAGTTCCTGCCACTAAAACGGACGAGTTCGTTTTAGTGTGTAACATCTGTTATATATATCGTGGAACTATAATTTCTAAAGAGCTTAAAATCTCTTCACTTGTCTCTTCGTTTTCAAAATAGTTATACTCTTCATGAGCTCGCTGCTCATTTTGTCTCTGCTGATGTTGTCCACCTGCATTCGTATCGCTATTTTGTGAATTGTTACTAAAATTTAATGTAGCATTATTTATTCCACTGTTGCTCAACTGCGTCCTCAGCTCATTTGCGTTCATTGAGAGTGTATTTATGGCCGTATTGTTTGAACTAATATTTACATGTAAGTTTTTACCCCTTTGAACTATCGTCAAATCAACTTCACCTAAATTTTGTGGGTTTAGTTGAACTTTAACTCTTGTAAAAGGAGATCTATAATCCTCTATTGCATTTTTCACATCAGCAGATAAATACTTAATCATCTGCTTTGCTTCATTTAGCTTGAGTTCAAAACTATCACTCTTGTGGGTTGTTAATAATTCCATTTTAGCCGATGAGGAACTCTGCTCTACTGACGAAGAATCCCCGTGAAGAAGATGCTCTAGAGTTTTTGCACTCTCCGTGGTTGCTGTCGGTGCAATTACCTTAGCAGTAGCAACTGAAAAATCAGCTGTTAATTCTGAATCTTTTACAGAAGGCTTTTCACCGCGAAGAAGAAGTTTTAGCGTCTCGTCCGCTCTCTCTTTTGGCGTTTTTTGATCTACTTTAAACGAGCTGTTGTTTGCTTTGGCTTGAACTATTTGCTCGGTAGTCGTATGCTCAACCGCTACTTGTGCTTTAAAAAGAGGCATTGATTTTATCTCTTTTTGAAGCTCTGTAAATTTTTCATCATTTTTAATCTCATTTTGTTCTATCTTAGAAATTAATACATTATTGATGGTTGTATTTTTTTGTTTCTCTTCTAAATTTAGATTTTTAGATTTTTTATCCTCAACGACCTCTTTTGGCACTTCAGTTAGCAACTCTTTTTCCAAGTTCACTTTTTTGTCTTGGAGTCCCTCTTTTGGCACTTCAGTTCGCACATCTTTTTCCAAGTTCACTTTTTTGTCTTGGAGTGCCTCTTTTGGCGTTGTTGCTTTAATATCTTCTTGCTTCTCTACCTTTAGAGTTTGTACCTTAACTTCGGCATGTGCTTTTACTTCTTCAAAGCTTATTTTATTTATATCAATACCGAATTTTTTAGCAACCTCTACCAACCCTTTAAGCGTGTTGGGAAGCTCTTTTGTTTCTGCTCTTTTGTAACCGTCGCTCTCTTGAATCTTTGATTTTAGATAATTTTTTGCGTCTGATACCAGTGCCCTTATCTCTGTTTTAGTTAAAGCAGCAGTCAGTTTCGGATTTAATTCCAATGGTTCTATCATTTTATGAGGAGTCAAATTCTCTTCATTTTTCAAAAGAGAGAGGAGCGAATCTGTCTTTGAAGAGGTAGATTTTGTTGTTTTAACACTTTTTTCTTCACTCCCAAGTGCTAAAATCAAAGAGCCGTTTTGAATAACCTTTGCATCTTTTTTGTCACTCGCACCTCTTAAAAGCTCAGAAAATGAGAGGGTTGGCTTCTCTTTTGGCACCGATAAACTTAACGGCGAAGACGAAGATGATGCTTTGGCACTTTTGGCATTTGCTACTATCATTACCTGCTCCTTTGTACTTTTTTATAAAGATTTTAGAATTATTAGCATAAACTATTCCACTCTTAATCTTATTAGAAAGCTACCGATATAGTGCACATGATTAAATTATCCTTTTTATTACTGCCGTTTTTGTTGGTTGCGCGGACTCCGTTTGATACGCTGGAGGCAAAAAATATTAACATGTCGGCTTATGAGACGAAAAAAAGTGAAGCAAATCTTCAAGCCTCTAAAAATGTCAAAGTTACATGTAGGCTGGTATGTGATAAGAGAGTGTATAAGGAGCAGAAGATATCAGATGCAATAGAGTTTTATAAAAACTCTAAAGAGTATAAATTTAATATGGATTAAAACTATCTAGGCATCTTAGCTCGTTGTGATATGTAGCGCTTACGATGTCTCTTAGCTCTGAAATTAATACTGCGGATTTTTCTCCATCCACAGGGTAGCTCACCATAAATGAGTTTAAATCCTTGGCAAAAAACTCTACAAACATATTTTTTACTATATCCGCACCATATTTATCTGTATATGGAAGTACGAAAAAATAGTCTGAGTTGCTGTTTACAATGGTATCTGAATTTCTGAGAATTTGCTCAAGCGAGCTGTCTATGACCGATTGTTTAACTGTAGAAAAATCACAATATAGCAAGGTAAAACTCTCGGCACGATTCTCATCAAGCCTCTGTGTCAAACCTATGCTTAAATCTAAAAGTTGTCTGAAATTATCAAATCCAAAATGTATACCGGCCATAATCTACCCCGAGTTTTTAAAGTTTCAAAAAGTATATCCAATAAAAATAAAAATTGTTACATTATTGTATAAGGTTTTATCTCATCTCTCGAAGCAAAAGCGGTAGCTTGGAACTCCTCTTTGTCGTAGGTTAATGTATAGCTTGCATCCTTCTCACTCTTGCAATATGTAAGAATTATTTTTGCCGCCAACTCCTTATCCGCTGTCGTTGCACTCTTGCTAATGAGTGAGTGCGGACCGGGTAAGCCGATTGCTTTAACATGATAATATTTATCGCTGTTTATATTTTGAAGGTGCTTATTCTCTTCCTGATTTCTTCCTACAACAAGCTTTGAGCCATCTTTAAGACGCAGATGACGGCCAAACTTCATTAAAGGAATGTCTTTTACTTCAAACTTGTCATGCTTAATAAAGTCAAACATCTTTTTGGCAAAATTCTCATCAGTTAAGAGACAACCGCCTCCCGGACTTTCAAAATTTTCCAAACCTATCTCTTTAACAAGTTCGAGTTGTCTCTCGCGGCTTCTTCCGACAATTGCCTCAAGTTTATCCCTGTCTACCCAGCCATTTATCTCTGCGATTGTAGGCTCTAACGCCTTTGCAGAAAGAGGGCGAAGAAGAAGTCCGTTACAGTTGCTCTCATTTAAAACGGTCTGCATAGCATCTTTGTTTTGGCTCATTGGGCGCTGTCCTAAAACCTCGCCGCTTACCAAAAACGATGCACCCTCCGCTTCCATAACTCTTTTTGCTACGGAAAACATTTTTGCATGGCAATCTATGCACGGGTTGAAATTTTTACCATACCCATGTTTTGGATCAAAGAGTACATCTTGCAAGAATTCACTCTCTATATCTATAATTTTCAGCTCTGCCCCAACTTGAGCGCACATACTCTGCATATGTTCAAGTCTGTCTTTGGTACTTCCAAAACCTGTATTAATATTTACAGCCAAGACATCTATGCCCTGATCTATAATAAGCTTTATTGCTAAAGTTGAGTCTAATCCACCGCTAAATAGTGCGATTGCTTTCATCTTTTTCCTTATAAAATTGATAATTTAATTCGTAGAATTATACACTAGATTTCTTTTATAACACTCTTTTGGATTGCTTCACTTTGTTCGCAATGACGGTCATTGCGAGGAGTTTACGACGAAGCAATCTAGGTTAAGAAGTACACTACTTATCTCTTCTTCTTCCGCCAGAAGAGCTTTTTGGAGAGCCTTGAGACGATTTAGCATTTCCAGCTTTGCCGCCGCCTGATTTGTTAGAAGGTCTTTGACCTTTTTGACCTCTGTTTCCACCCTGATTTATAGGCTCCGCTTTTATAGTCGGATCCGGTTTAAAATCTTTTAACCATACTTTTGGAATATCATTTTTTATCAACTTCTCTATGTTTGCAAGATACTCATGTTCATCTATACAAACCAGTGATATTGCTTCGCCCTCGCTGCCTGCACGCCCTGTTCGCCCAATTCTATGAACATAATCCTCAGGCACATTTGGAAGCTCATAATTTATTACATGCGGAAGCTGATCTATGTCTATTCCTCTGGCTGCAATATCCGTTGCAACCAATACTCTTACTTCGCCGTTTTTAAAGTCAGCCAATGCTTTTGTTCTCGCATTTTGGCTCTTATTTCCATGTATGGCAACGGCGGTTATTCCATCTTTTTCAAGCTGGCCCGTAAGACGATTTGCTCCATGTTTTGTTCTTGTGAAAACCAATACCTGCTGCCATTTGCCCTCGTTTATCAAGTGCACCAAAAGCTCACGCTTGCGAACCTGATCAACCGGATAAACCGCCTGTTTTACGCTCTCTGAAGCTCTGTTTGGGCGTGCAACTTCTATTAAAACCGGAGAATTTAGCAGCTTGTCCGAGAGTTTTTTAATCTCTTCTGAGTATGTAGCTGAAAAAAGCAGTGTCTGTTTCTGTTTTGGAAGAATTGCCAATATCTTTTTAATATCGTTTATAAAACCCATATCGAGCATTCTGTCCGCTTCATCGAGTATTAAAAATTCAACATCTTTTAAATCTATGCTTTTTTGCGAGATATGGTCTAAAAGCCGCCCAGGTGTTGCAATGACGATATCAACACCCCTGCGGAGCTGTGTAAGCTGCGGATTTATTTTAACTCCGCCAAAAATTATTGCAGATTTAAATGAAAGATATTTTCCATAAACCTCTACACTCTCGCCGACTTGTGCCGCCAACTCTCGTGTGGGTGTCAAAATCAGTGCTCTTACACTCTGTTTTGGTTTTGTCGGTTTTGTTGTACTTAAAAGCTGAAGAAGCGGTAGAGTAAAACCTGCTGTTTTGCCTGTTCCCGTTTGAGCACCTGCTAAAATATCACGTCTACTAAGTATCACCGGTATTGCTTGTTTCTGAATTGGTGTAGGCTCAGTATAGCCCTGATCTTGGATAGCTTTTAATATAGGAGCTGATAAACCTAGTGTTGTAAATGACATTATAATCCTGAATTTAATATTAATACATAATAGCATAATTTATGCTAATGTGAGATACAATGTCAGCTAAATATTTAAATACCCTCTTAGGACTCCCTATGTCAAACAATCAAATTTCCATAAAACACAATAAACACCGTGTTCATCCATGTCCTAATGATAAAAAACTTTCACTACTTGCTCAATTGATAGCTCAAAACAGCACCTTAAAAACAGTTGTAGCTGTAACAAATAATATTGAACTTATAAAAGAGGCTATAACGGCTGATAATGTTACTATCTTAGATGATGAAGAGTTGGCAAAAGCAACAGAATTAAAATGTGAACTCCTCATTAGCTACGATTTGCCCTCAACTGCGGCTACCTACATGTCAAGATTGGCTAAAGCTACTGACAGCGCGATTGTTCTGCTAGATATAAGCGAACAAAAGCATCTCTATCCGATAGAAACTCTTCTTGGAAGGGTTATTAAACAGGAGATTGTTGCTGGTTTTGAGTATGAAGAGCAAGAAAAAATGAAAATAGCTCCAAAGCCTGCTCCAAAAAGAGAGTATGCATTTAATGCCAACTCTGATGATAAACCGAAGTACGATAAAAAACCATTTGAAAAACCAAAATACGATAAAAAACCTTTTGAAAAGTCTAGTTACGACAGACCTAAGCGAGACGGCGAGAGTTCTGAACGCAAGCCTTTCGAGAAACCAAAGTACGATAAAAAACCGAATAAATTTCTTGGCAAAGATGAAAGCGGCAAAGCAAAATTCTCAGGTAAAAGCGGAGATAGAAATCACCGTCATGACGGCACCAAAAAAGAGGCATATAGCCCTCCTAAAAATGTCGGAAGAATAATACCTATAAAAGCTCGCAAACCTAGAGAAGACTCTAAGCCTAGCTCTTAAAAGCTACGAGTTCGCCGCGTTTTAGCTGCGAAATTTTTCCTCTAAATTTGCGAATATGAAAAGCTTTTTGTTCAAAAGAGATTTCTGTTTGTAAATTTACCTTTTTATACTCCCGCTCATAATGTTTTGTCAAAAATGCAATAAGTTCAGCCTTTAGCGCCTCCTCATTTTTAAGCGGTTTTATCTGATCATCTACCGAGACTGCCATAAGAGTCGGATGAGAAAACTCTCCTCTGAGTGCTAGTGTAAACTCTGGTGAGTGGAACTGTAAAAGTGATGGGTCTAAAACGTCAAGTATCTGATCTATAAACTCAGGATGTTCCAAAACTGTTTTAATAAGGCTAAGCTCCCACATATCTTTATGACGGCTACTGTCTATAAGCGGCTTGTTATGGTTAGTGTTAGTTTGGTTAGTCAGTCTGACAAACGATGGACTCAGCCCTAAACGTGAAGCCAGATATGACTTATACTCCTCCTGAAGCATAGGAGAGAGAGTTTTAAGGTAGCCTATTGCATCCTGCATACATACCTCTCTCTCTTTTGGGTCAGAGAGATTATATAGCGATAAAATCTCGTCCAAAACAAACTCTATGAAAGGCTGAGGCTTCCTGAACATACTTGAAAGCTCTTCAACCGCACCGTTTTTTACCATATCGGCAGGATCCATTCCGTCTAAAAATATAACAACGCCTCCGCTAAATCCGCCGGCACTTAAAAGTTTTGATGCCTTGAGCGCAGCAGAGCGCCCTGCTTTATCCCCGTCATAAGCCATTATGACTTTTGGTTCCCCTTTTCGCAAAAGCGGCAGATGTTCAGGAGTAAGGGCGGTTCCAAGCGTTGCAACGGCGTTTGTAAAACCGGCTTGATGAAGCATAACAACATCAAGATAACCCTCTGTTATAACTATTTCCTTTGTTTTATGAACACTCTGTTTTGCATGATGATAGGCATAGAGAACTCTCGATTTGTTAAAAAACGGTGTCTCGGGAGAGTTTATATATTTTGCTTGATGTCCGGTTATAGTTCGACCGCCAAAACCGATAATGCTGGCGTTGGCAGAGTGAATCGGAAATGTTATCCGCTCTATAAATCTGGCAAAGCTTCTTCCGCCCTCACTTCCTATAACTCCCATCTCTACGGCTTCATTCATATTAAAAAGCTGAGATTTTATGTAGTTTATCGAAGAGATAGAATCAGGTGCATATCCTATGCCAAACTTCTCCACACTGCTCTCATAGATGCCGCGCTCCTTCAAATAAGAGAGCGCTTGCGGATTTTTTGTAAGCAGGTACTGGTACCATTCATTGATTTTTTCCATAAATCCGGAACGAGGTTTATTATTTTTACTGTCACTATACGCAAGAGAGAAGTTATATGATGAAGCGAGTTTCTCTAAAGCTTCCGGATAGTTTAATTTTTCATACTCCATAGTAAACTTGATACTGTCTCCGCCTGCACCGCAGCCAAAACAGTGATATATCTGCTTAGATGGGCTTACGACAAAAGAAGCACTTTTTTCATCATGAAAAGGACACGGTGCTTTGTAGTTTGCGCCGGCTTTTCTGAGTTCAAGATACGAACCTACAACATCAACAATATCAAGGCGTGCCTTTAGGGCTTCTATGGAATCTTGGGTAATCATATGTGAATTATACAAAAATGTTAGTTAAAGAGAGTTTTTAAGAGGTTACGTATAGGTCACTAAAATAGGTCACGGTAAGACCTATTTTAGAAGGAGAAATAAAATTTTTAGATATTAGTAAATATCTGTACTCGGATGATTCGGTTTGTCAATCTGAGTATTTGCTTCTTTTGTATCGTAATGTACAATACTATCTGCTTGGAGGACACCCAACGTTAGTACAACTGCTAAAATGATTTTTTTCATCTTGTTTCCTTTGGTAAGAACGCATTACGCTCTAAATTTTTAAATCGGAGTAATTTTATCCGATTTAAAAATAACACTCCTTGATTTGTATCAATTTTAGAAACAATTTTACAAATTTATCTAATAAAATGTTAGATGAAGATATTTGTGCTACAATTCGAGTTCAAATTTTAAAGAAAGTGGGTGATGTGATATGCCTGGTATAGTACTACGTAGTGATGACAATTTTGATGCATCTTATCGTCGTTTCAAAAAGCAGACTGATCGTAACTTAATCGTTACAGAAGCTCGTGCTCGTCGTTTCCATGAAACGAAAACTGAAAAACGTAAGAAGTTCTTAATTGCATCTCGTAAGAAAATGCTTAAACGTCTTTATATGATGAGACGTTACGA
>JAURYA010000079.1 GCA_030654155.1 Sulfurimonas sp.
TGAACAGCTACATGTAAGTCTGAAAAACGATGAGAGAGTCCACTCGTACGAGGGTTGCGACATAAGAGAGTTCAGAAGCGATAAAGAGTTTGACATAGTAGTCAGCGATGTGGCTTTTATATCTCTGCTTTACATCTTGGACGATGTTGATAGACTTGCAAAGGAGAAAATCATACTGCTTTTCAAACCGCAGTTTGAAGTCGGACGAGAGGCAAAAAGAGACAGAAACGGCGTTGTAACTGATGAAAAAGCAATTCTTGGTGCCATGATAAAGTTTGAAGATGCCTGCAAGATAAAAGGGTGGAAGCTGGTTTTAAAATCCGCTTCAAAACTCACAGGCAAAGAGGGCAATCTGGAGTATTGCTACTTTTTTGAGAAGTGATTTTAGATAAAATATAACAAATTGCAATACTTTTTGAGTCGCTTTGCTTAGAAAGTTATAATGCCCAAAACGATTGTTAAAGGGAAAACCGATGAAACCAAACGAATCAATCAAGCTCTTTGAAGAGAAAAAGGTGCGTACTTTTTGGGATGAAGAGCAAGAGAAATGGTATATATCTGTTGTAGATGTGGTGGAAATACTTACAGAGAGTATCGATGCGGGTGCTTATTGGAGAAAGTTGAAACAGAGGCTAAGGGCTGAGGGAAATGAAACCGTGACAAATTGTCACACTTTGAAAATGAAAGCAGAAGACGGGAAGATGAGGCTCACGGATGTAGCCGATACAGAGCAGCTTTTCAGACTTATCCAGTCCATTCCATCACCAAAAGCAGAGCCTTTTAAACTATGGTTGGCAAGAGTTGCAAGTGAGCGACTTGATGAGATGAGCGACCCTGAACTTAGCATTGACAGAGCATTGAAACAGTATTTGGAGATTGGATACAGCCAAAACTGGATAAATCAAAGACTAAAAAGCATAGAGATACGAAAAGAGCTGACAGACGAGTGGAAAAGAGTTGAAGTCAAAGAGGGAGCAGAGTTTGCGACCCTTACAGACATCATCACAAAAACCTGGGCAGATAAAACAACAAAAGAGTACAAAATCCTAAAAGGTCTCAAAAAAGAAAATCTGCGGGACAATATGACAAATACGGAGCTTATTTTAAGTATGTTGGCAGAAGCCTCAACAAAAGATATTTCAGAAGCCATAAATCCACAAGGCTTTGAGGAGAGTAAAAATGTTGCACGCCAAGGCGGAAATGTAGCAAAAGTAGCACGAGCAGAACTTGAAGCAAAAACAGGCAAAAAAGTCATCACAAGCCAAAATGCAAAAAGTTTACTTGATGGTAAAGCAAAAGAGAAGTGATAGTTTAGATATTATGTTTTATAAATTTTATTATGTATTCAACCTTAAAAGAGGTGGAATAAGAAAAGTAAACAATTACTGAACATGGATAGATTATTATAAAAAAAAACAAAGAAGGCGTATGTTATGAGTTTATATAAAATTTTTGTTCTGTTTATGATTGTACTTTTTTCTTCTCCTTTGGTGGCATTTACTATAACGCAAGATAAAGTTTTTCAAGAGATATATAAAAACCCTCAAAATCAAAATAAGAAAATTTTAATGATATATACGGCAAATAATTGTCCGCAATGTGCTTATATGAAAGAGAAAATTTTTAAAGAAAAAGAAGTATTTGGGTACATGTCAAAGCACTTTGTTGTTATAGAAAAAAATACAAGTACAGATGAGCTGCCTGAGGGTTTTAGTTATTTTGGTATACCTACTATGTTTATCATTGATAGCAAAGGTAACACTATAGATACAATCGTCGGTTCGGCTCGTGCAAAAGATTTTCTTGAGATGATTAAAAAGTACTAAGAGGCAAAAAAATGAAAAAAGTCACATTACTATTTCTCTTAGCCGTAACACTTCTTTTTGGGTTTAATCAAGAAGATTACGATAGGCTTATTAAAAGCGGAACATGCCAGAATTGTGACTTAAGCGGTGCCGATTTAAGTAATATGGATTTGAGCATGTCTGAACTACAAAACGCAAACCTAAAGGGAGCTAATTTATATAACAGTAATCTTTTTGAGGCAGATTTAAGCGGAGCAAATCTTGAAAATGCGATGTTTTGGAAAGCTGATCTTTCTTTTTCTTTACTAAATAAGGTACATGCCGGTGGAGTAAATTTAAAAGGTGCAAATCTTACAAATGCCGTTTTGTCGGATGGTAACTTTACTCGCAGCATATCGTGGAAGGCAAATTTTTCAAACGCCAAAATTGATAAGTGCGACTTTTCTCTCAGCGAGCTAGGAGATGCCGTTTTTGATGAAAATGACTTAAGAAACAGCATATTTGATGAAGCTATTTTATGGAAAGCTCATTTTAAAAATGTGAAATTAACAAAAAAACAGTGCAAACATGCCAAAGAAGAAGAGGCAATAATTGAGAGTGAGGCGAGTTGTGAAGAGTAAAATTTTAAATCACTCAGCACAATAATCTTGAAGAGAAAGCAAAAACAAGGAGATAAGATACAGCATGATGCCTTTTAACAATCTCGGATTTGTCTTTAAACATTTCGGCTCCATTATATATTCCAAACCCATCTTGGAGGATCTGTGTCTGTTTTTACAGGACTTTACCGATAAAGAGAGCGTTTTGGATATCGGTGCGGGTACAGGAGTGATGAGCGAGTTCGCCTACAAATGCAACGACAGGTTGAAGTATGCAGCGGTAGACCCTGCAGAGGGTATGCTCAAATATGCTCCGCCGTATCTGGATACTTACATTGCAAGTGCGGAGGCGCTGCCGTTTGAAGATGATAGTTTTGATGCCGTCTTTATGGGGGAGTCTCTGCACCATTTTAATGACCCGAATGCCGCATTTGTAGAAGTGGTACGGGTACTCAAAAACGGCGGAAGACTTTTCATATATGATTTTGATTCTGGTACACTTTTGGGAAAAAGCATATACCTTATGGAAAAACTATTCGGTGAACCTGCCAATTTTTATGAGCCGAGCGTATTAAAAGAGATACTTGAAAGTTACGGTTTTACAGTGAAAATCAATAAGCATAAATGGCGATATACCGTTAGTGCTTCTCTCTAATGACATTAGGATACCTCTAAAAACTCACTTTTAGACTGCCACGACTTCTTTGAAGTCTCACAGTGACTGGGTTTTGTCATTGAGATTGCCACGGCTAAAGCCTCGCAATGACAAGTGCAGCAATCTAGTTTTCAGAGGTGCCTATTAAGTAATTTTTTCTTCATGATAAGCTTCTAAAAAATAAATGACATAATGTACATTCAACATTATTTTTCTCATTTAAATAAACATTTTTAGTGTTCGTTTATTTAGCAAATATCAAGCTGTTTGATATATAATGTTCGTTGAATAAATAGTTAGGTTAATGAGCCACACCAAATCACGAAATAACCCAAGCCTGCGAACACTACGGCATCGCACGGCACAACCAAGGAGAGCACACCATGAGCACAATCACTACTAGGGACAACACGCAAATCTATTACAAGGACTGGGGTACGGGTCAGCCGGTTGTTTTTAGTCACGGCTGGCCGCTTAGTGCGGATGCCTGGGAATCGCAGATGTTCTTCCTTGCGTCTCGCGGCTACCGATGTATCGCACACGATCGTCGCGGTCATGGTCGCTCAAGCCAGCCGTGGAATGGCAACGACATGGACACCTATGCCGATGATTTGGCGGAACTCCTTGAGGCACTCGACCTGAAAAACGCCATTATGGTCGGACACTCTACCGGCGGCGGTGAGGTCGCCCGCTACATTGGTCGCCACGGTACCAAGCGTGTGTCCAAAGCGGTGCTGATGGGTGCGGTTACGCCACTCATGCTCAAGACCGATGCGAATCCCGACGGGCTTCCAATCGAGGTCTTCGACGGCTTTCGCGCGGCGTTCTTAACCGACCGCTCGCAGTTCTTCCTCGATGTGGCTAGTGGACCATTTTTTGGCTTCAACCGTCCCGGCGCCAAGGTTTCCAAAGGGTTGATCCAGTCGTGGTGGATGCAAGGCATGATGTCCGGGCACAAGAACGCGTATGACTGCATTAAAGCGTTCTCGGAAACGGATTTCACGGAAGACCTGAAGAAGTTCGACGTGCCGACGCTCATCATCCACGGCGACGACGACCAGATTGTGCCAATCGCCGACTCCGCGTTGCTGTCCGCGAAACTTATTCCCAACGCCATCTTGAAGATCTATCCAGGCGGTGCACATGGTTTGGGCGACACGAACAAGGACCAGCTCAACGCCGATCTCCTCACCTTCATTAAGTCCTAACAACCGGTTGCAGCAAAACGTAATAGATTTAACAAATTAACCACGGAGAAAATAAAATGAACAGTTTTACAGTAGATGTCGTCGGTATCGTAGGTGTAGCAATGGTTTTGGCAACATATTTTTTACTCCAGAGTGAAAAAATAGACTCAAAAGGCTTTTTGTACTCGTTTCTTAACTTCGTAGGCGCACTGCTTATTGTCTATTCACTTCTATATAGCTGGAATCTTGCCTCTTTTATCATAGAGTTTTTTTGGATTTTGATAAGCCTGTACGGGCTTAAAAAGTGGTACAGAAGCAAAAAGTAAAATATATAAAGCCACAAATGAGAGGTTTCTCTTTCTCTCTTTTTAATGATAAAATATAGACCATTTAGATAAAATTTCGCATAAAAAACAAAGAAGCTACCTTAGTAGAGAGGAAAAAGATTTGAAAAACAGCACATCCGTTGCAATAGGCGGTTTTGACGGGATGCACATAGGGCATCAGCAGCTTTTTGGAGCATTGGATGAGAAGAGCACCATTGTCGTTATAGAAACAGGGTATGCAAACCTTACTCCAAAAAAAGAGCGTGAGCATTTTTCGCACCATCCTATCGTCCATCTTGAGCTTGAGAATATCCGTCACTTAAGCGGAGAGGAGTTTATAGCTTTTTTAAAAGAGAAATTTCCAAAACTGAAGAAAATTGTAGTCGGGTATGATTTTCACTTTGGAAAAAACAGAAAATACTCCTTTGATGACCTGAAAACTCTCTTTGAGGGGGAAGTGGTTGTAATAGATGAGGTGTCATTTCACGGCGATTCTGTGCACTCCCACAAGATAAGAGCGAAGCTTCAAATCGGAGATATTAACGGAGCTAACGCTTTTTTAGGGCATAATTACACCATCAAAGGCAAAGTGGTAGCAGGGCAGGGCATAGGCAAAAAAGAGCTCGTCGCTACCATAAACATAGAGGCAAAAGAGTTTTTGATGCCAAAAGAGGGTGTTTACGCAACACTCACACGCATAGATGATGAGGAGCATTTTCATCCATCAGTCTCTTTTGTAGGTCACAGAGTAACAACGGACGGAAGTTTTGCCATAGAGAGCCACATACTTGATGGCGAGGTGTTTTGCCAAGAGAGAGCGAGTATAAGTTTTGTTCACTTTATAAGAGAAAACAAAAAGTTTGATTCAATCGCAGAGCTAAAAAAAGCAATAAAAAAAGATATTACAATCGCTTCAAAGGAGCTAAAATTTCTACAATTATAAAAGAGTTAGATAGAGAGTATCTACAAAGCACACAAGATATAGATTTTAAATTTTACCAAAACGAGAAGGATTTCGTAGTTGATGAAATTCCGATGGAAGAGTTTTTAGGCAGAGGAAATTACCTAATTTTAAAAGTGCAAAAAGTTGAACTTACAACTTGGGACATGATAGCAATTTTTGCGGAGTTTCTTGCAATTCCTGCACAAAAGATAGGCTACGCGGGGCTTAAAGACAAACATGCGACTACAACGCAGTATCTCTCTGTTGAGACAAAGTATGAAGCTCTGCTTAAAAAATTTCACCATAAGCAGATTAAGATTTTAAGTACTACAAGACATTCGCACTCTATCAGAATGGGTGATTTGGCTGGAAACAGATTTAGCATAAACCTTTATGAACTTGACGTTATGGACGCAGGCAAAATAGAAAAAGTTGCTAGAAAAATAGCTAAAAGCGGACTTCCAAACTACTTCGGCTACCAAAGATTTGGGCGTGATGCAGGCAGTGTCGAGCAGGCCAGAGAGATGATAAAGGGTGAGCTCTTTATCGAAGATGCAAAGCTTAAGAGCTTTTTGATTTCGGTTTATCAGAGCTACTACTTTAACGAGTGGCTAAGAGAGAGGATGATGCTAGCCAAAGAGAGCGGCTCTTCTGAGTTTGTACTTCTTAGCGGCGACGTCTACATGTCAAAGGATGCAAAACTCTCAACTCCAAAGCTGATACCATCAAAAGAGTTTACCGCAAAAAAGATTGTCCCAACAGGGCTTCTATGCGGAAGAGACACATTTCGCGCAAAATATGATGCTGCGGAGATAGAGAATAAATATGACGATGAGTTTTTGCAGGAAAAAGGTCAAAGACGTGAAGCTCTTGTATATCCAACAGATATAGATTGTAAATATGTTAAAAAAGAGACAATGCTAAATATATCTTTTACGATGCCAAAAGGCTCTTACGCAACTGTATTTTTAGAGAGTATTGCAGGAAAAAATTACAGCGCAAAAGACGTAAAACAGGATAAAAGTAAAAAAAATAGATAAATTTTTTATTTTATTATAAAAGTTTAATCCTATTTTTACTATAATCACACAATTTATTTGAGACAGGGAGTACACCTATGGGTGAATTGTTCACATTTTTCGGTCTAATTTCTCACGAAAAGACTTTTATTTATATGACGCACATGTTGCTAGCTGCCGGTATTGCTCTGGTGCTTGTTAAAGTTGCTATGTCAAATCTAAAAATAGTTCCAACTGGAACTCAAAATGTAATGGAAGCGTATATTTCCGGTGTTCTTAAAATGGGAACAGATGTTATGGGACAGGAATCGGCTCGCCGTTATCTTCCTCTTGTTGCGACAATCGGTCTTTTTGTAGGTATTGCTAATATAATCGGTGTTATTCCAGGTTTTGAGGCTCCGACCGGATTTTTAGAGATGCCTCTTACTTTGGCGCTTGCCGTATTTGTTTACTACAACTTTGAAGGTATCCGCCGTCAGGGTGTTGTTCAGTATTTCAAACACTTTCTTGGACCTGTTTGGTGGTTATACTGGTTGATGTTCCCAATCGAGATAGTTTCTCACTTCTCTCGTTTAGTATCTCTAAGCTTCCGTCTTTTTGGTAACGTTAAGGGCGATGATATGTTCTTGATGGTTATCTTGATGCTTGCTCCTTGGTTGCTTCCAATGATTCCATTTGCACTCCTTACTTTTATGGCATTTTTACAAGCGTTCATTTTTATGATGCTTACTTATGTTTATCTTGGCGGTGCAATAGCTGTTGAAGAACATTAATAGCTAAGTAACATGCAAAAAGAAAAATTCGATAGAATTATAAGCTTTTTGCTTGGAGCATCATGGGCGATTCTCATATTTGGTGCTCTGATAACTTTTCAACTCTTCTCTTTCCTCGGAATTTCTCTCGCTCTTTTTATTACTATCACTTTTGTTGTTATTTCACTCTTTTTAATTTTAGCACTGGATGCTTTTGCAGTGAACAGACAAAGACTTGAAGAAGCAAAAAAACAGACAACTCTTTTAGAAAAAATATACTCAGAATATACAAAATAGAGTTTATGAAAAAACAGTTTTCACTTTTTTTTACGCTTGTTGCGGTTATTTTATATCTTTTTTTTGAGAAAGATTTATCAATAAACAAACAAGAAGATGCAAAGCATGATGAAAAATATTATCAGACTAAAATGTGCAATGAGTTTGGCGGCGATATGGAGTATGTGTTGTTTGATAAAACAAGAGTTGACTGCTTAACTAAAGAGTATGCTATTGAGGTTGATTTTGCCAAAAAATGGGCAGAGGGCATTGGTCAGTCACTATACTATGCGGAAGTCACAGGCAAAAAACCTGCTATCGGTGTTATTTCGGGCGAGGGTGATGAGAAGTATCTAGATAGAATTAGAAGAGTAGGCAATAAATTTGGTATAAAAATTATTGTTTTAGAGAAATAATTACTATATTTGCCTTACGGAAGCCCTTTTCATGAACTATAACAAATTACTTGATTACGACCGTTGTTTTTTGCTCGATAGAGTGCTTTATCGGCATTGTCGATTAGGGATTGGATATCATCGTTTTCTGTGCAGGTAGCTACACCAAAACTTGCTGTTTTTTTACCAATTGTAGTAAAAGAAAAATCTTCTATCTTGCTTCTTAAGTGTTCAGACAAAGAGAGTGCTCCATTTTGATCTGTTTGTGGAGATACAATTATAAACTCTTCACCGCCCCATCTGCCTACGTAGTCAGTATCTCTAATGTTGCTTTTAAGAATAGCAGCAAACTCTTGCAAAATTAAATCACCGGCAAGGTGACCGTGCGTGTCGTTTACGAGTTTAAATAAGTCTATGTCAATCAAAATCACAGAACATATAGCTCCATATCTTTTTTGCTTTTTCAGTTCTGTATCTATTATTTCATCGATTTTCACTCTATTGTAGACACCGGTAAGTCCATCTGTGATATACAAGCTCTCTAGCTCTTTTTTTGCCTCAGAGAGCTCTTCATGGCTTTCATGGAGTTTATTGATAAACACATTTATCGATTTGACTATTTGGCCAATTTCATCATAAGAAACGATGCATAGCCTTTTTTCAAAGTCTACATCGCCTCTTGCTATCTCTTTTGAGTCCTCGACTATTTTGTTGATTTTGTATCTTATATCTCTATAAACTATAAGGACAATCAATATAGATAGAAAAAACCATAAGAGAAAAATAAAGTTCCCGTTAAGCAATAAGAAATTTGTATTTTCATAAAGAGAGTTTACGCTGGTCGCAATGTCTTGCTTTATTTTCAATTTTAAATTTTTTAGTAATGAATCAAGCGTGTTATAGTTTGCAATGACTTTTTTTGTGTCATCTTCTATATTTGTGTAGCAATTATCATTTTCGATGATTTTTTGAGAAACATTTCTGACTGTTTCATAATAAGCGTTAAAAGCTATAAGGGCATCTTGAGCATCTTTTTCATAATCGCTCTTAAAAAATGTATGGAGATTTTGTCTTATTTTTTGGGCATGACTCTCTGCAGAGTCTATCCATTCTACCTCTTTTGCTGTGACGGCACTATTCATATCGTTTGCTATTTTTTCAAGTAAAAAGATATTGTTGAATGCAGTCTCTTGCAGCGGATTTAATTCAGTATTGAACTCTTTTACTGAATTTTTTATTTCGTTCATACTAAAAAAAGCAAAAATATAAAATGGGAGTACCAGGACTAGCCCTATAGCAGGTGCTAGTAAAAACTTTTTAAGAAGTGAGAATGAATGATAGTAATAAAGCAGTTTTTCAATTTTCTTCATAAATAATTTTCCACTCCTCTCTTAAATCTTTTTTTTCAATATATGCAATAGTATTTAGCTCTTGAAGTTTCTTGACAATCTCATTCCATCCAAATCTTTTTGCTATGGGTTTTCTCCCTGTAAAAACCAATCTAGCCCAGTAGCTGTTGTATTGAGATTCGCTTTTACATAAAATGGTATTACAAAATCCACCGTGCAGATTTTTATCGTCTGACACAATCGGTTTTACTTTGATGTTCTCTACTTTGTCTGTTTTTGCCAAGTAGATATACTGAACTATCTCTTTTGGGATGGAGTTTAGCTGAGAATTTTTATTTGTAACGACTACTATCTGCGCATCTAAGAAGTATACGCCAAGCAGTAGTAAGAAAATAATTTTCATACGCTAAACCCTCTCAAAATATAAAATCCAAAGCAAATGAGAAGACATTTAACTCTTGAGGTTTTTGCAGAGTGCTTAAATGATAGCTTCCAAAATCGCCTTTTGGCACAACATGTTCATACTGAAATTTTAAATCAAAATTTTCATTGATATAGTATTTTATGCCGACTGTTTTTGATGACTGTGCCAGATTTTGAGCGCGAAGCAGAGCATCTAACGCTGCTACACCGGTATTTGCGTCATAAGTAGGCACATCCATTTTGCTTTTTGCATAGGTTACAAAAGGGATGAACTTATCAAAACTATATCCCAAAGTAGCATAGTAACCGTGGATGTTTGCAAAAAAACTAGAAATTCTCCTGCGCCCGTACTCAGTAGAAAATAAAATATTATTGTAATCTAAAAAGAGACCGACTCCCATATACTCCGATTTTTTATCTTTAAATTCGTATCTATCTGCCAGTTCGTTCAATCCAGATGCACGCAATCCCCCAAAGAGTTGCTCCAATGAAGCACTTGACGCGGTTATGTCGGCATTGAGGTAGGTAAATCTAGCTTGCAGGGCAGTAGTCCCAAATGTCAGGTTCATGGCATATAGATTATCTATCTCTACATTCGCTTTTTGATTAATTGAATGTATAGGAACGGTTAGCTCCTCTTTTCCGTAGTTTGCTTGAAATGTGTAAAAATATTTATCTATGATGTTTGAGTAAATCACTTCGATACCGTTATAGGATGAAAATGGAACTTGACCATAAACTTCGATGCTCTCTCGTATCATAAGGTTTGAGTACCCTACATTAAGATTGTCAGAGTTTTTATAGTAAGGTGTTCTAATTCTTCCTACTTTAACGATGATATTTTCGCCTGAATCGTACTTGAGATATCCCCAGTCGATTTTTGCTTTGACTTCATCGTTATAGTCGTTATTGACGATACCTTGAAGCAGGAGAGAAAATTTTTCATTGATTTTTAGTGTGGTTTGCAACCCGATTAACGTATCTGTTTTATAGCTTAAATCATCCGATGAGCCATCTTTTTGGAAAATATCTTTTCTGTATATATAGTTGCTGTTGTCGTTATATACAGTGCTTAATGTTCCAAAAGTTTTTATCTCAAATTCGCTTGAATAAGCAGATGAAGTTAATAATAAAAAAATAATTTTACACAATAGTTTTTTAATTTTCATAGCGTTAATTATATAGTAAAAAAATAGTTTTGCTTGATTCTAGCGGTGTTTATGAAACTTAAAAGCATAATTGGGTAAAATCCAGCACAATATTATATTTTTTTATCAAGGAAAACTATGTTTGAAATAGTTATAGGGCTAGAAGTCCACGTTCAGTTAAACACAAAAACTAAACTTTTTTGCTCATGTCCAACGAGCTTTAACCACAAACAAAATACAAACACATGTCCGACCTGTCTGGCACTGCCGGGGGCGCTTCCAGTGCTGAACAAAGAGGTGCTTCATAAGTCTGTAATGCTTGGAACGGCAATAGATGCAACTATAAATCAGACATCATATTTTGATAGAAAAAGCTACTTTTATCCCGACAGTCCATCGGCTTACCAGATTACTCAGTTATACACTCCCGTTGTTGAGCATGGAAAATTGCGTATAGATTTTGAGAACGGAACCCATAAAATTATTCGCATAAATCGTGCGCACATAGAGGCTGATGCCGGAAAAAATATACATGACGGCCCCATCTCAAAAGTTGACTTAAACCGTGCAGGAACGCCGCTTTTAGAGATAGTAAGCGAGCCTGATATGAGAAGTGCCGAAGAGGTAACACTTTACCTTAAAAAACTTCACTCAATTATCCGCTATCTAGACATTGGCGATGCAAATATGCAAGAGGGCTCATTCCGTGTTGACGTAAACGTCTCTATCCGTCCAAAAGGCGATGAGAAGCTTTACACTCGCGTAGAGATAAAAAATATCAACAGTTTTAAATTTATACAAAGAGCGATTGAGCTAGAAGTGGCGCGTCAGACTGAGGCTTGGGAAGATGGTGTTTACGCTAGAGACATTTGCCAAGAGACAAGACTTTTTGACCAAGTTAAGCAAGAGACTCGCTCAATGCGCGGGAAAGAGGAAGCGGCTGATTACCGTTATTTTCCAGAGCCTGACTTGCTAAAGGTAGTTATAACGGACGATATGATGAGAGAGTATAGTAAAATCCCAGAACTTCCAGATGAAAAGATGGCTCGTTTTGTGAGGGATTATGAGATGAACGAGTATAGCGCAAGTGTTTTAACATCTGCGGTGGAGATGGCTCACTACTTTGAGAGCATGATGGAAGAGGGCATTAGCGCAAAAAACGCTCTTGCATGGCTTACGACCGAACTTCAGGGCAGATTTAAAGGCGAGGTAAACATCACAAACTCTCCGGTAGAGGCTAAAAAACTCGCACTCTTGGTAAAAAGAATAGAAGATGGCACTATAAGCGGAAAAGCTGCTAAAGATGTGCTTGATTATCTGATGGAAAAAGGCGGCGATGTTGATAGCGCGATTGATACTCTTGGACTAAAGCAGGTAAGCGACACTGGCGCTATCGAAGCGATTTGTGATGCTGTTATAAATGCAAATGGGGATAAAGTTGCCGAGTATAAAAGCGGGAAAGATAAGCTATTTGGCTTCTTTGTCGGTCAGGTTATGAAAGAGTCAAAAGGCAGTGCAAATCCACAAACCGTGAATGACATCTTAAAAGAAAAGCTGGGGTAGATGAATTTTTTAAGCCGCTTGGTTGTTAATGGAGCATATTTTTTAAATACATCAGAGAGTTATCAACGTAAAAAGCGATTTTTTTATGATATTTTAGAAAACGATAGGTTCCAATACAAAAAATATTTTGATATTTTTATGATTATACTTATCTTCTCAAGTGTTGCAATTTTGATAATTGAAGTCAAATCAGAGATGAATATATATCTAAAATTTTTTAATGTATATGTTATCTCGTTTATATTTTTTATTGAGTATATACTTAGGTTTTGGATAAGCAGCAGTGTAAGCGAAATTATTATATACAGAAGTGACCATGCTATCGCACTTGGTAGAAAATTTTACTTATATAAAGCAATAATAAGTGTTATAAAAGCAAAATTAAGTTTTGTTTTTTCCATTAAGGCTGTAATAGACCTGCTTGCTATTTTACCTTTCTTTCATGAGCTGAGGCTGCTTCGTCT
The DNA here is from genome assembly GCA_030654155.1 of Sulfurimonas sp. GTDB lineage: Bacteria > Campylobacterota > Campylobacteria > Campylobacterales > Sulfurimonadaceae > Sulfurimonas. The sequence goes on from JAURYA010000079.1 coordinate 12,905, forward strand.
GTTTGTTCTTTTTAGAATCTTTAAGTTATTTAGATATACAAAAAGCTTTCAAACATTTACTTCGGTGCTTGCTACAAAAAAATTTGAATTTTTTATTTTATTGATGTTTTCATCAGTAGTTATTTTTGTCTCATCTGTTCTTATCTATGTTATGGAAGCGCATAATCCAGCCTCTCCTGTAAATACATTTTTTGATGCCGTGTATTGGTCAATAGTGACAATATCTACAGTGGGATATGGAGATATAGTACCTGTTACAACTGAGGGCAGAGTGGTTGCTGCTTTTGTTATCATCGCAGGTATCTCTGTTTTAGCTTTTACAACCTCAATTATTGTCTCTGCTTTTACCGAAAAGATAGACGAAATAATAGAGATAAAAACGATTGACAATATAAGAAAATTAAAACATTTTTATCTTATATGCGGATATGAGGGTGTTGCTCAAGAGGTAGCCAAAAAATTAAAAAGTTCAAAGATAACTATTATTGTTTTAGATGAAGATATAGACAGAATAAAAAGTGCCAAAAAAGATGGACTTATTGCTGTTAATTATGACCCTGGGAATATAGAGAGCTACAAAAAAATCGGGATAGATTTAAATACACAAGTAGAATCAATATTGTGTTTAAGAGAGAGTGATGTAGAAAATGTATATACAACTCTAACTGTCAGGTCTATAAGTAAAGATGTAAATATAATATCGCTGCTTATGGATGATGCAAATAGAAATAAACTTAAGTTTGCCGGCGCAAATGAGATATTCTATCCAAAAGGGCTGGTTGGAATGATATCCAAGGAGCTAATAGGAAGACCTGTTGCTTTTGAGGTAATACACGCACTTAGAAATGATTACTATGGCGTTGAAGTTGAAGAAATTTTAGTAGATGATAGAATAAGCCAAAATTTAGTACATGTACGTGAGCTAAATAATGTTAAGTTTAGGGTAGTTTTACTCGGTATATATAAGAAAGAGACAAAAAGATTCTTTTTTAATCCGATAGAGGGCACATTGCTTGAGAGCGGTGACTATCTGTTGGTTATAGGAAACTCTGCTTTTATAAGAGAGTTTGAAAAACATCTGCATAAAAAGATTAAAACATGAAAAATAGAGCTGCCTTAATCTTTGGATATAACGATTATGCCTTGGAAATTGCCAAAAATATTAGAGATGAGTATGAAAATATTTATCTGTATAGTTTAAACAGCGAGCAGGATATTTTAAAAAACAAATCCGGTTTTGAAGTGAAAAGTTTTGATTTAAGCGACAAGTGGGATGAGCTGAATGAAAATATAGACATTGAAAAATCAATTGCATTTTGTGTTTTGGAAGATAGCGCGGAGAACATTTTTTTAACTATTTCGCTCAGGTCTTCATTTGATGCTCTGAACATAATTGCTCTCTCAAACAACAAGCAAACGGCTAGCAAGTTACAAATGGCCGGTGCAAACAAGGTTATTCCACTTGTTCAAACAACTGCAGAGATGATTTCTGAGATGCTCCAAAAACCTATTGTTAAGGAAGTTTTTCATAATATTTTATTTGAAAGCGGTGCATTAAAAATAGCTCAAGTTAAGATAGATGAGAACAATAAATATATAGGCGAGGCTATCTCCGAGATAGACTGGAGCAGTCGATACGGTGTTATGATTTTAGCAATCGTATATGAAGATATGAGCAGCGAATTTATATATTCATCAAAAATAAAACATCATATCGTAAACAAAGATAATCTATTTATAGTTGTGGGATATGAGAGCGATATAAAAGAGTTTGAAAAAATTACAGGGAGCAGATGTGACTAAAGTAGGAGTAATAGGAGCAGGCAAATGGGGAACTGCTCTAGCTTTTGCACTGAGTGAAAAGTGTGAAGTCTACATAACTTCAAGAACCCCAAGAGATATGAAAAATTTTGTCTCTTTGGAAGATATTTTAAAACTTGAATACCTTGTTATAGCAATCCCCGCACAGCAGGTATCATCTTGGTTAGAGGATAATTTTATCTACAATAATCAAAAAATATTGGTAGCCGCAAAAGGTATAGAAGCAACAACGGGAAAATTTTTAAATGAGATATATGAGAAGTATGTTACAAATGAAAATATAGCTTTTCTCTCTGGACCCTCTTTTGCGACTGAGGTTATGAAATCCCTTCCGACAGCGCTTGTCGTAAACTCTACAAATGAGGAGCTGAGCAAAAAGTTTGCCTCATTTTTTCCGTCATTTATAAAAACATACATCTCTACCGATGTTGCGGGTGCAGAGGTTGCCGGTGCTTATAAAAATGTTATAGCCATAGCGGCTGGAATATGCGAAGGGTTGGGTCTTGGCAAAAATGCAGCCGCATCGCTAATATCCAGAGGTCTTGTGGAGATGCAGAGATTTGGGCTTGTTTATGGCGCAAAAGAGGAGAGCTTTGTAGGGCTTAGCGGAGCCGGAGACCTCTTTTTAACCGCATCATCGACTATGAGCAGAAATTTCCGTGTCGGACTGGGAATAGCTGAGGGCAAGTCCAAAGAAGAGATACTTAAAGAGTTGGGAGAGGTTGCCGAGGGAATAGGCACTGCATATGCGCTCTATGAAATTGCAAAGAAAAAAGATTTGTATCTCCCCATAGCAAGAGAAGTTTACAATATGCTTGAGGGCTTAGACCCGCATGTAAGTTTGAGCAATTTTCTTGCCAACTAAATGAAGAGCTAAATATTTAGCTATTTAATTAAATAGGTTTCTTATCTTTTTTAGTTAAGATTCCATCAAATATATCAGAAGGTTTTATATGATTGTCCATATTGTAATGTTTAAGTTTAAAGATGAGAACAAAAGTTCAAATACAGAAGAGGTTCTAAAGAGATTGAATGCTTTAGCCCAGCTAATTCCGACTCTTAAATCAATGGAAGTAGGAGTTAATTTTACACTATCTGAAAGAGCGTTTGACCTCTCTTTATATTCGACGTTTGAAACAAAAGAGGATTTGGATGCATACGCAGTCCATCCGGAGCATTTAAAAGTGGTAGAGCTTATAAAGTCTGTGACAGTTGAATCTAAAGTAGTTGATTATATTTTGTAGAGGTTTTTTACATGTCAAAAAAAATGACATGTAAAAAATTTATGTTAGTTTCTTCTTCTGCTCTGATGGTCTAAAAACTCTTGCTTGTTTACCGCTCCGTCCCCATTTGCGTCCATTCTTGAAAACTCATAATGCTCTTTGACATTTCTCAACATTCTGCCGTCTTCTTTACGCTCTTGAACTCTTTTCTCTCTTGCTTCATTGAGCTCGCTCTCTGTCAGAGTACCGTCTTTATTTAGGTCAAAACTCTCAAATTTAGGCATATCTCGTCCGCCATTTTGTGCCGAAGCAACAACGGGAACAACTGATAACAAACTAACCGCTATAAGAGACAATCTTATATATTTAGTCAACATTTGCATAATAACACTCCTTATTTTGGTCTTGCAGATATTGTATCACATTTAATAGCAAATCAAGGATTGGATAATCAAATAATGGTAGAATTGTAAAAAAATTTAAGGCAGTTATATGTTAATGATTATTATGGGCATTTATACTCTTTTTGTTCTTATCTCGATGTACACAAGCGTTATGCAGATAGGTTATGTAAAGGCGGCAAAAAGAGGCAAGGCAGTTCTTCTCTCAGACAATGATTTTATAAAAGCGGGAAATTACAGCGAGGCAAAAGAGAAGATGAGCATAGCAAGTATGTTTGTAGACTATATTGTTTTTGTTCTATGGATAGGTTTCGGAGTTAAATTTTTAGAAAATAGCATATATTTTGAAAATGAGGCTCTGTTAAACATCGCTATTGTTATGGGCTTTTTGGTTATAAACTCTATCATCTCTCTGCCGTTTGGATATTATGAAAAGTTTGTTTTGGATGAGAAGTTCGGTTTTAACAAATCAACCATGGCTCAATGGATAAAAGATATGCTAATCTCATTTGTGATGACTATTATCTTCGGTTCGCTTGTTGTCTGGGGCATTTACGCGATAATCTCAAGTTTTGAGCTGTGGTGGTTATGGAGTTTTATATTTATATTTGCGGTAGTTATTTTAATCAACATGCTATATCCGACTTTTAGAGCGATGTTTTTTGACAAAATTACCCCGCTTAAAAATGAGGAGCTTGACGCTCAGATAAAAGATTTGATGGATAGAACCGGATTTATTAGCTCTGGCGTGTTTATAAGCGATGCGAGCAAGAGAGATGCAAGACTTAACGCATATTTCGGCGGTTTTGGAAAAGCAAAGAGGGTCGTTCTTTTTGATACTCTTATTGAAAAGCTGACAACAAAAGAGCTTTTAGCGGTTTTAGGACATGAGCTTGGACACTTCGCACATGGAGATATATATAAAAATATAGCAATGGTAGGCGGTATGCTCTTTGCGATGTTTGCCATTTTTGGAAATCTGCCAGATTCTATATATGCCCAGCTAGGAGTTAGCCAATCTCCATATGCCATAATAATTTTACTGCTTCTTTTTATGCCTGTGCTCGGCTTTTTGATGATGCCTATCATGGGAGTTGTAAGCAGACATAACGAATATGCGGCGGATAGAACCGGAAGCGAGCTTGGCGGAGCAGGCGGAGCGATAGAACTTGCAAATGCTCTTAAGAAGCTGGTAAATGAGAACAGAAGTTTTCCGCTCTCTCATCCGCTCTATATCTTTTTTCATTACACTCACCCTCCAGTTTTAGAGAGATTAAAAGAACTTGGCGTTGATGTTGGAGATGTAGATAAAAGCGCTTTGGGAGCAGCATGTCAAGCGGATATCTAGTAAAAGATATTTTAAAAGAGATAACTTTAGCGTTAAATCCGCATATTGAGAGAGCTTCAAGAGAGGCACAACTTCTTTTGATGCACCATCTTGACGTGGATGAGCTTTGGCTTTTGACAAATCAGAATCTACATGTAGATAATTGCCAAAAGCTTTTTGAGTGGGCAGAGCGCAGGGCAAAAAATGAGCCGTTGGAGTATATAACCCAGAAGGTGAGCTTTTACAGCGAGGAGTTTTTCATTGCAGAGGGTGCGCTTATTCCCCGTCCTGAAACTGAACTTTTGATTGATGAAGTTATTAAAAATGTAAAAGATAAAAATAGTAACATAACTTTTGCGGAGGTCGGAGTTGGGAGCGGAATAATCTCTATAATGCTTGCAAAAATATTTCCAAATGCGAAGATAATAGCGGTTGATATTTCAAAAGCCGCTTTGAAAATAGCAAAAATAAATATAGAAAAATTTGGACTTCAAGATAAAATTGAGCTAAGACTAGGTTCACTTTTGGAACCGATAAGCGAACATGTAGATTATCTTGTCTCAAATCCTCCATATATTGCAAATGATTTTAAACTGGAGTCAAATCTATCCTATGAACCTCAAAATGCACTATTTGGCGGAACTGTCGGTGATGAGATAATCAGAGAGCTTCTTGATGAAGTCTTAAGCAGAAATATTAACTTTTTTAGTTGTGAGATAGGTTATGACCAACAAGATAAAATACGGAACTATTTAAACAATAAGCCACTCAAAAAGTTAGAATTTTATAAAGATTTTAGCGATTTTGACAGAGGTTTTACATTAGGGTTGTAATTTTTGAAAAAAAATATTTATATTGATTTTAGTTATTTAGTCATGTTGTCCGCAACGTTTGGCGCAGTAATTGTTTTGGGTGCAGTTGCTGCTCCTATTATTTTTCATACAGAAAATATTTTGCACTCTGTTGTACTCGATAGCTATAATGCCGGAATAATTATGGGTGAAATATTTCACAGATTTAGCTACTGGATCTATTTTTTAGCTTTTTTTGTTGCTGCCTATGAGTTGATTATGTATAAAAAAGGGCAGAGGGATGCTATTGTTTTTAGCAGTTCTGTTACTGTCGTTTTTTCTGCATTAATGTTTAGCGCAATCTACTCGCCAAAGATAATCTCCATGCAAAGACTGGGTGCGGAAGCTACTCAGAGCGACACATTCAAAAATATTCATTTGGCAAGCGAGCTTGATTTTAAAATTTTAGCTGCTGCTCTTTTTATACTTTTCATCAGAAGATTGATGCTTCTTAAGCTTTCGTAATATAACTTTTTCTTTTACTGCTTGATATTAATCAAGTCAGTTGTCTTCTAAATGTACTATCATTTTGCTAATATTACTTTCTAGGGGCTAGTGTGAAAAGTATATTAAAAAAGGTAATAGTAAGCGGGTTGACATTATTAGCAGTTTTTTAACTGCTGATAGAAATTATTCTTAGAAATGTAAAAAATAGCCAAATTTCAAATTCAGCATTTAATCATTCATACAAAGACTTTAGGATAAAATGATAAAAATCATTATCCAAAGCAGTCTTATGTTAATAAAAATCATTATTACCTTTTCTCTTTTTTTCTGCGTATCAAATTTAAGTGCGGATAGTTTTACAAAATCTGCAACAATAAAACCACAGCTGGTTCAAGAAGGCTCACAAAAAGAGTGGTGTCCCGTATGCGGTATGAGCATCGAAGAGTACTACAAAACTTCCCATACTTCAAAAATCAATAACCAAAAAAATAGACAATACTGCTCAATGAGATGTTTGGCAGTTGATATGCAAGAGTACGATATAAATCTCAATGATGTAAAAGTTGTAGATGCGGTGGCGCAAAAACTGATAAATGCTAAGAACGCTTTTTATGTTGTCGGCTCGGATATAAAAGGGACAATGTCAAAAGTCAGTAAACTTGCTTTTTTAACCAAAGAGGCAGCGGAGAATTTTAGTATTGAAAACGGCGGAGAGATAGTTGATTTTAAAACCGCTCTTGTGATGGCGCAGGAGTCTCTAAAGTCTGATATTGCGATGGTTGAGAGTAAAAAAACAAAACAAGTTTACCCTATGGGTGAAAAAATCTTTAATAAAAAATGTAAAAAAGAGATAGATATAAATGCGTATCTGCAAATCAATGAGCTAAAAGCGGATATAAGGTATAAAAATCTTTGCGGCGAGCTAAAAGAGAGTGAACTTCAAGCACTCTCGTTGTACCTTTGGGAAGTAAAAAGATTTAGCGATGCGAAAAAGAGCTTGGATATCATACATGTAACCAAGGATGAAAAATGTCCGATTTGCGGAATGTTTGTATATAAATATCCGAAATGGACGGCTCAGATATTTTACAAGGATGCGCACTTCTCGTTTGATGGCGTAAAAGATATGATGAAGTACTACTTTGAGCGTAAAGAGGGCATAGCTAAAATATTGGTTAGTGATTACTACTCACAAAAGGCAGTGGATGCTAAAAAAGCCTACTTTGTAATAGGTAGCGATGTTTATGGTCCAATGGGAGATGAGTTGATACCTTTTATAAGCGAGAGTGAGGCAAAAACTTTCAGCATGGATCACAAAGGTCTTAAGATACTAAAGTTTGAAGATATTAAAGCCAAAGAGGTGTATAAGTTAGATGAATAGAAGAAGCAGAGCTCTTTTTTTTACCTTTTTGGCTCTTGCAGGAGTTTTTTGTCTAGAGGTTATTTATCTGCAATCAACAAAGAGTATGAACTCTAACATGTTAAATTCTAAAGAAGCTTTTGTCTCTCTTGTCGGACTTAGCGATTTGGCAATCTCTACCGAGGCGACTTATGTCAGACACAGAAGCATGAGTGACCTTTTTTCAATATATAAAGATGATGGAAGTTTAAGAGAGTACTTCCCGACTACATATATCTACTCGCACTCTCAAATAATCAATCAAAAGAGTTTGAATGCGCACTAAAATCAATATACACCTTCTTGAGTATGCTATAAACTCTCTCTTCAGACAAAAATATAAAAGTTTTTTTATTGCTGCTGTTTTAACTACTATTATATTTTTGCTGACATCTGTTTTTTTTATAACAAACTCCATAAAGTATGAGCTGCAAAGCACTGTTGATTCGCTCCCTGAGATAGTAGTTCAAAAAATTAACGGCGGTCGTCATTATGATATTGACGTAAGTGTTGTAGATGATATCTTGGAAATAACCGGTGTAGAGAGTGCTGTTGCAAGGGTTTGGGGATACTACTACTTTGAAAATGCAGGAGTAAACTTTAGTGTTGTGGGAATTGATGAGTATGAAGAGCAGTATAAAAACTCTTTTGCTTTTGTTGCCAAAACATTTGATTTTAACAAGCAGTCGATGGTGGTTGGTGAGGGCGTTAAAAGGGTTATGGATAACAACTACTACAAAGAGTACTTTAACTTTATAAAACCTGACGGAACACTCAAAAGAGTAGATATCGGAGGGGTGTTTAGCGGTGATACGGAACTGGAGTCAAATGATGTCATTGTTATGAGCAAAGAGAGCGTCAGAGAAATTTTTAACATGCCACAAGCTAAGGCTACCGATATAGTCGTAAGTGTTGCAAACAAGGATGAGATTGCCACGGTTGCATCAAAAATCAAGCTTCTTTACCCAGATAGCAGGGTGATAACAAAAGACGACCTTAAAATCAGCTATCAAAATATTTTTGATTACAAAAGCGGTATTTTTTTGGCACTCTTTGTTGTCTCGCTCTTTACTTTTTTTATAATTATATATGACAAAGCAAGCGGACTCAGCAGTGAAGAGAAGAGAGAAATAGGCGTCCTTAAAGCGATTGGCTGGAGAGTAGATGATGTTTTAAAAGAGAAGTTTTACGAAGGTTTTATAGTATCGTTTTTTTCCTACATGTCGGGGGTTATTTTGGCACTGCTCTTTGTATATATTTTTAAAGCGCCGCTCCTTCAAAACATATTTACCGGCTATTCGCATCTGAAAACATCATTTACTCTCCCTTTTGTTTTTGACATGCAGACATTGGCACTTGTCTTTTTTCTAAGCGTGCCTATCTACATAGCAGCAACGATAATCCCATCGTACAGATGCGCTACTTTAGAGGCTGATGAGGTTATGAGATGATGATTGAGCTTAAAAACATAACAAAAATATATGAAGCAAATAAGAACAATGTAGTCACAGCTCTAAATAACATAAACCTAACTATAAAAGAGGGTGAGCTAGTTGTTATAAAAGGAGCAAGCGGAAGCGGAAAAAGCACCATACTCTCTCTTATTGCAGCCATTAGCAAACCTACCAGCGGAGAGGTTATAGTAGGTACAAACAGAGTCTCAAAACTTCCTGATAATTTTGCATCTGATTTTAGACGTGACAATATAGGTTTTGTATTTCAAAAATACAACCTTATACCGACACTTAGCGCCAAAGATAATATCATACTGCCGCTTGTTCCTCTAAATTTACATGTAAAAGAGATAGAGGGTAAGCTTGAGAGGGTTTTAAAGATGTTTCATATAGAGCATAGAGCTTCTGGGCTTATTAGAAATCTATCAGGCGGGGAACAGCAGAGGGTCGCAATAGCGCGGGCAAATATAAACAACCCTAAAATTATCCTAGCTGACGAGCCAACGGCAAATCTTGATGAGAAGCTCTCTTTGCATTTTATTGAGATGTTAAAAGAGTTGAAGCGTGATGGCAAAACTATCATCGTAGCTACACATGACCCTCTCTTTTTTGACCTTGACATCGTAGACAGGGTAGTGGAGATACATCAGGGAGTTCTTGTTTAGATGATTTTAACCCCTGAAGTTTTAGCCATGTTTATCTTGAATGTGATATTTATGCTTTTTGCAATTGTCGCGTTTGTGCTGAGTGTAAAAATATACCTAAATTGGGATATAAACTGCACATCAAAAGCTCAATACAAACTTGAAAAACAGAGCTTTCTCGCAGCAACAATCATAAAGTATATTTTTGGGGTAAAAATTCCGCTGTTTTTATTTTTTATCTTCACTCTTGATAAGATTTCAAATCTCTTAACCGGCGCAATGTGCGCTGCGGGTGTAGTTGATGCAACTGAGTACGGAACAAATCTGATAATTTTAAAAATCATAAATCTCTATCTATTTGCATCTTGGCTAAAGCTGCACAGCGAAGATATGAAAGATAAAAATCAGCCCTACACAAAACTAAAGTTTGGGCTATTTATAGCTCTGTTCTTCTCTTTTATGGTTGAGATAATTTTAGAAGGTGTTATGTTTGGCAGTATAGAGATAGACAAGATGGTAAGCTGCTGCGGTAGCATCTACTCAAGCTCTGCTGCTTCTGCTATATCTGGCATATTTTCTTTAGAGACGACAACTGTTTTAACACTTTTTTACGGCAATTATCTGCTTATAGTTCTATTCTATTTTTTTAAAAAAAGATACCTTTTTACAGTTGCAAATATGTTTTTTATCGTGATAGCTCTTGTTGCTCTGATACTTTTTTTCGGCACATATATTTATGAACTTCCATCACACCACTGCCCATTTTGCTTTTTACAGAGAGATTATCACTATGTTGGTTATTTCATCTATTTTTTTCTATTTATGGGAACTTTTTATGGATTGGTTGTTAGTTTTGTGCAAGAGTCGGCTAGTAGCTATAAAGTCTCACTTTTGTTTAATTCTCTTTATGTTATATTGTTGACACTATTTGTAGCAAATTATTACTTGAAAAACGGCGTTTTACTATAAATATTTTTAAGGAATTTTAATGTTAAAGTTTAAACTTTTTTTACTCTCTTGTGTGATGTTTCTATTTCTGGGATGTGAGGAAAAGGTCTCTGGCGGACCCGCTAAGATACATTGGGACAGAGATATGTGCGATAGATGTGTTATGGTGCTTAGCGATAGAAAAAACACGGTGCAGCTGCAGCATCCAAAAGCAAAAAAAGCTTATAAATTTGATGACATTGGGTGTATGGTTCTATGGCTTAAAGAGGAGAATTCCGCTTTTGGCAACAGTGCGAAAATCTGGATAACGGATGCAAAAACAGGGGAATGGATTGATGCAAGAAATGCATTTTACACATCTGAAAATGTTACC
>JAURYA010000092.1 GCA_030654155.1 Sulfurimonas sp.
TTTGCAAAACTCCTAAAAGTCTCTGCCACCTCAACTAAAATCTCATTTCCTACATCCACGCCATAGAGCTCATTTATAAGACTAAACTCTTTTATATTGCTCAAAATTAACAATTTTTTATGCTCAGAAAATAGAGCATCATTTAGTGCATGCCTGTTTAAAAGACCTGTCAGATGGTCGGTATAGACTTGTTTTGAGAAATATTTTAACATTTTGTTAAAACCAAAATGATGAATTGCTCCAAAAATCAACATTATTACTACTATCATAAAAAAGAGACGATGCATAAACTCTGTATCTTTTTTTGCAATATCAGACATCTCAAAACCAACAACCAAATACCCCAATATTTGTGAGAGATGATTCTCCAAAGGAATACTCATATCTATTTTATATAACTCCGATTCATCACTATGTTTATGTTTAAAATGAGCTTTTAAATTATCGCTGCCGCTTACAAATAGATATTTCTCATTAATCGGTATTGCTTTTTTTTCTAACATAATGTCAAACAGAGACTTATCTATGGAAACGCCCAAATCAGTCTTAAATATAGAGTTTAAATTCTTTAAAAAACCTTCAGGAGAAACCCCAAGCTCGACATTTCCAACATATATGTCATTGTAAAAAATCGGCTTTGTTATGCGGTATGTCATCTCAAGGTTGCCCGCCTCAAACCCGCTAAAAGAGCGATGGAGTGTATTGGTATCAACCATTAGAGTTCTTTTTTTATTTAACATGTCACCAAAATAGTTGGGTTTATGTGCTCTAAAAAGCGTTATACCATCAGGTGAGCGAAAAGTAAGAATATCTACTGCATTATGAGTAGATTTTAATTGACTGTATAGCGGAGATACTATAGATTTTATCTGCTCGTAATCTCTATTGGCAATGGCCTTTGCCAAACCCTCTGCCATAACTATCTCATCTAGTTTAACATCCAGTTCGGCCTTGTCATGTTTTAAGTTTATATCAAAAAACTTCTGCGCAGAACCGACAACCCTTTGAAACTGTTCATTTATTGAATTTTTTAACTGATACTCTAAAAATAGGTAAACCACTCCCCAAGATAGCAATAAAACAATGAAAGTTAAAATTAGCGTATTGCGCCTTGTTTGACCCGGAACATTCATCTCATACCCACTATTTTTTTATTTAAAAATAATTGTACCGTTTTCATCTTAAAGGTGCAAATATTTTTAGGTGATGTATAATGGTAAAAATACTCAAAAGGATGTACGATGAAAAAAGTTTTAATTTTGTCAGTTTTAGTTTCAGGGATCTGTTTTGGTGATGAGAATGTAGCCGCTCATGAAGAGAAGATGAAACAGATGCAGGAGAAAAGCAGCTCCGGCGGTATGAATGTTGAGAAAGAAAGAAACAAAGAGAAGCAAGAAGAGAAGAAGAAGTATCAGTACGAAAACAAGTACCAGCAAGGTAAAGAAGAAAAAGAAGACCAAGAAGAGAAAATAAAAAAAGAGCAAAAAGAGCAAGAGTCTAAAATGAAAAAAGAGCAAAAAGAGCAAGAGTCTAAAATGAAAAAAGAGCAAAAAGAGCAAGAGTCTAAAATGAAAAAAAGTGGTTCAATGGAAGATGGCTCAAATGGCAGCTCTAAGGGCAGTGTCGGCGGAAGAAGATAGACTTTTTTTTAGGATTAGATACTAAGATTTTATATTTTAGTATCTAGCCAGAGCCTCTTTTTATAAATGTACATATAGATAATCCCCTTTATAAGCGTCTCAACATTCATAATAATAAAAATAGCGACAATGGAGTACCCCATTTTATAAGCGATATACGACGGTATCAGTCTAAAAATCCATAATGAAAGTACGCTTATTTTTAATGTTATTTTAGTAGCCCCTGCCCCTCTTAAAGCTCCTGAATAGACGAACATTATGGCAAGCGGAATCTGAGCCAGCCCTACAAAAATAAGATAGTATGAAGCAACTGTAATAGTCGCTTTGTCTTGTGTGAAAAAACCGACCAAAAACTCCGGAAAAAGTATAAGAACCATACCGACGCTTCCCATAAACACATAAGCTATTCTTCCGCTTATAATGCCCATATTGTAGGCTCTCTCTTTATCTTTTGCACCCAAACTCTGCCCGACAAGCGCGGTTGCTGCTATTGCAAAACCAAACCCCGGCATAAAAGCAATTCCTTCTATACGAAGCCCAACTTGATATCCCGCCAACTCCGCCGTTCCGTACGCAGCTATAATTCCTACAAAAAATAAAAATGAGATGCTTGAGATTCCGCGCTCTAACGCTGCACTCCACCCTACATGCCAAACCCTTTTCATGTCACTAATTCTAATAATAGGTATTATATTTAGCTTTGAGTGCGATTTTTTAAGAAGTAAAAAATATGCCACAACACTAAAGCAGTAAGATATGACCGTTGCATATGCCGCACCCTCTATTCCCATTGCATCAAAGCCGTAGTGACCAAAAATGAAAACATAATTTAAAAAAGCGTTTATTGCCGCAGAGATAAGCTTTATGTAGAGCGAATTTTTCGTATCTCCTGCCGCCGAGAGAGCATTATATAAAAGCGTGTCTATAAATATGACTACGATTCCAAGCGAAATTATCTTGAAATATAGCCCTCCCTGCTCTACAACATCCGCCTGAGCCCCCATCCATGTGTAAAAATATTCACTCCCGAAGTAACCGCCGATTGTTACAAAAACAGATAAGACGACGGCAAATATTCCAAGCGCATATAAGAGCGCAGAAGCTCTTTTTTTTCTTCCCTGCCCTATAAATCTTGATATTAGAGCGTTTCCGCCCACAACATAAAAAGTCATCAAAACATTGATTATCATCATAAACTGCATGCTCATACCAACAGCTGCAAGAGCCGATATACTGACTATTCCGACCATTAACATATCAATCAGTATTTGAAGTATGTCAACCAGATGTTTAAGTGCGGCAGGAATTGCAATGGAAAATACCTTGCGGGTATCGCGGGAGATTAATCTTGAAAAAATTGTGCTACCTCTTGCATGGTCTCGATAAGCTCCTCTTTTGTCTCAAAACGGAGCTCTTTTTTATCTCTAACCTGCTCTTTTGGCGGAGTAAAATCAAAGACTAAAACAAAAGCCGTTATCTTTACTTTATCAGCGTTCATATCTGCCCACTCTAAACTCATCTCTGCAACTTCGCCCTGCGCGTCAACAACTGCGGCGGGATAAAGCCTCGTGACTTTGCTCAAATCAATATTTCCGATTTTCGATTTATAAATCATATTTTTCATTTGGGTATGGTAACTAATGATGGTTTATAGTTGGCTTTTATGCGAAGTTCCACAATAATTTCACAAACTTTAATTATAATGTTTATAACATGCTACAAAAGGATGATTCCAATATGACGAAATTTCTGCTTATATATTTTTATATTTTTGTTCTGATTTTAAGTGCCCAAACATTAAGTGTTGATGAGTGTATTGAAGAAGCACTCAAAAACCATCCCGATATCAAAAAACTCTCCCTTGGTGTTGCACAAAGCGGCTCTTTGGTTGATGTCGCAAAAGCAGACTATCTGCCTCAGCTAAATGTCGGTGCACAGTACAATCCTCATAACACCTTTGTTATGCCGCAAAACGGTCAGTTTAAGACGATTACTGACGACAATTGGCAAGTCGATGCTCAACTTAACCAAAAAATATATGATTTTTCAAAAACAACCTTTAGCGTAAAAGCGTATGAAAAAAACCAAAATATAGCGGCTCTCTCTTTGGAAGATGCAAAAGCTCTTTTAATACACAATGTAAAAAACATATACAATACGGCGCTTTTTCAAACTAAAGCGCTAGAGGTCAGAAAAAAAGATTTGCAAACAAAAGAGGAGCTTTACAAACAGGCGCAGGCTCTTGTTCGTGAGGGTTTAAAAACAGAGGCGGACGCAACGACTATATTGAGTGCGCTCTACAACGCCGAAGATGCTCTTGGCATCGCAAAAGCCGATTTAAGAAAAGCTCTCTCAACACTCTCTTTTTACATTGGCAAAAAAGTAGATTTAGACACAACCCTAGTTGATAATGCAACATCACAAACAACACAGGACAAAGAACCGCTTCAAGAAGAGGCAGTTGCAAAAAACTTCGCACTCAAGAGCTCAAAAGAAGAGATTGAGAGAGAGAACTTGATATATAGTGCCGCAAAAGCTGGGAACTACGGCTCCATAGATGCAGTGGCTTCGTACACGCATCAAAACTCGATAAATGAGTATGATACTTCAATGGTCGGTATCGGCATTAAAATTCCTATATACAGCGGCGGGAGAATCGCTGCACAAGCAGAGCAAGCCCGCATCTCAAAAGAGATGGCAAAAGAGTCATACAATGCAAAAAAACTCCTTTTACAAGAGGAGATTGAGGGCTTAGTAATTGATTTACAGAGATATGAACACACACTTAAAGCAAAAGAGGCTTTGATAGAATCTTCAAGAGCAACAAAAGAGATAGTTGAAGCAAGATATAAAGAGGGTCTCTCAACTTACATAGAGATTTTAGATGCAACCTCCACAAATTTATACGCAGAATTAGGTCTTTTAGAAGCGAAATTTTCAATAAATAAAATTATAAATAGATTAGAATACTTAACAGGAGAGACAAAATGAAGAACTGGATAAAATATACAATTATTGCAACTTTTATTACTATCGGCGGAGCGCTTTTTTATAACAAAGTATATGTTGTAAAATCAACATTTGAGACAACAAAACCGATTGTTGGAGATTTACATGTAAGTATCCGCGGTATCGGAAATGTGGATGCAAAAAACATCTATGCCATTACGGCACAAACCGGCGGAAAGATAGAAAATATCTTTTTTGATGAGGGAGAGTGGGTAAAAAAAGGAGACCTTCTTCTTAGCATAGACCCAGTAGATATGCCTATGCTTCTTGGCGAGGCGAGACTGGCTCTTAAAAAATCAAGCCATGAAGCCGCATCGGCTAAAGATAACAAAGAGAGTTTAGAGGCTCAAAAAGTGCTTTTGCAAGCCACTTACGACCGCTATAAAAAACTCTTGGAACAGAAGTTTGTCTCTAAGGCAGAGTATGACAAAGCAAAGAGCGATTTGCAAAATATCAACGCGCAGATTAACTCATCAAAGTCCAAAATAGCTTCTGCCGCGTCTGAAGAGTTAAGAGGGCAAAAGAGCATAGAGGCAATTGGAGCCAAACTTGAGAGACTGAAAATTTATTCGCCGATAGACGGTTATGTTATAGCAAAAGAGGCGGAAAAAAATCAATACGTGCTGCCATCGGCTCCTATCTTTAAAATCGTAGATCCAAAAACACTCTGGGTAAAAGCAAATATTGACGAGAGGCTCGCAAATCAGGTTAAAGTTATGCAAAAGGCAACCATAAAACTGAGGTCAAAGCCGAATGAAAAAATCAAAGGAACACTCCAGAGAGTAGTTGCCATGAGCAACGC
>JAURYA010000118.1 GCA_030654155.1 Sulfurimonas sp.
TCTCTTGCGCTATGTTTATAAAATTTTCATCACTTAACATCTACTCAACTTTTCTAATAATTTGAATGTCTGCATTACCCTTTAATCTTGCAAAATAATCGCTCAGAACCTGCTCTCTTTTTTGCCCCATTATCAGATTTGCTATCTGCTCTTTTACCTCATTATAACCGCTCTTGCTGGGCTTTTGAATCTCTTTTAGATAGAAGCTTACAAAAGAACCTTTGTTATCCAAAATAATCGGAGTAAAACTATTTACTTCTGTTTTTTCTAAAAGCTGCACAAGTTCAGGAGAGATTCTATCGTATGGAAATATCTGCTCCTCTATTTTTATCTCGTTAGAGTGAAATACGGGAGTGCTGATTTTTTTCTGGAGAATTTCTTTGGTTTTTGAAGTATATACAGTAGCCTTAAAAGCTGTTGGACGTGAAAAGTCTTCTTTATGGAGTTCATAATACTCTTTAATCTCATCTTCAACCGGAGGTTCTACCGATGAGTAGGCTATCGCCGAGTAGAGCTTTTGAGATAGAATCTTTTCTTGGGTCTTCTCTTTAAACTCGGCAGAGCTAAGCCCGTTTGACTCTCTTACGGCCTCATAAAACTCATCTATGCTCATCTTGTTTGCAGCTGCTACTTTTTTAATATCATCATAAACCTCAGTGCTTGTGACGCTGATTTTTCTCTCTTTTATCTCTAAGGCTTCAAGCTTTTTTCGTATCAAAACATCAGTTGCCGCAGCCGCATCAACATTAGATATTCGCATCTCCTCTTTAACATCGTAAAGAGTGATTGCTTCTCCTTTTACTACAACACTAACCCCGCTAACAAGCTCTGCACTTAAGACTGCACCAAAAAAAAGAGATGAAAAAAGAGATAAAAATATTTTATACATTTTGTTTTCCTATAAATTAAAAAGAGTATTTTACCCGCTTTTAACAAATGATAGCCTAAAATTCGGTAACTATTTTTATAAAGGTTTTTTATGGTTGTCACTCGTTTTGCTCCAAGTCCTACAGGCTATCTACACATCGGCGGTTTAAGAACGGCTCTTTTTTCATATCTCTGGGCTAGAAAAAACGGCGGCAAATTTCTTCTTCGCATTGAGGACACGGACAAGGCAAGAAACTCACAAGAAGCGGCAGAGGCTATCGTAAAAGCCTTTAACTGGCTGGGGCTGGAGCATGACGGGGAGATAATTTATCAGTCACAAAGAGATGATATCTACGCAGTCTATATCAAGCAGCTTTTAGAAGAGGGCAAAGCCTACAAATGTTACATGTCAAAAGAGGAGCTGAGTGAGCTTCGTGAAACTCAAATGGCAAACAAAGAGCGAACAAAATATGACGGCAAATATCGTGATTTTAACGGTACTCCACCCGAAAACGTAGAGTCGGTTATCCGCATAAAAGCGCCTCTTAGCGGTGAAATTTTAGTTCGTGACGGCGTAAAAGGAGATATCTCTTTTCAAGCTGAAGATATTTTGGATGATTTTGTTATCGCAAGGGGTGACGGTTCTCCTACTTATAACTTCGTTGTAGCGATTGATGACCATTTGATGGGCGTTACCCAGGTTATACGCGGCGATGACCACCTCTCAAACACGCCAAAACAGATAGTAGTTTATGAAGCGCTCGGATTTGATGTGCCGAAGTTTTATCATGTTCCTATGATTCATAACCACGAGGGCAAAAAGCTCTCCAAACGTGACGGCGCAACAGATGTTATGGCATACAAAGAGATGGGCTACACTCCGCAAGCACTTCTTAACTTTCTAGTTCGTCTTGGATGGAGTTACGGGGATCAGGAGATTTTCTCAATGGATGAGATGATGGAATTTTTCAATCCTAAAAACATCAATAAATCAGCATCAATCTACAATACCGAAAAACTTGACTGGCTAAACTCTCACTACATCAAAAACACTCCAAACAACGAGCTCTCAAGACTGCTTGAGCCCTACGGTCTTCTGCTCACTTCACACGACAAAAAAGAGATTTTACTCGATGCTCTAAAAGAGCGCGCAAAAACTCTTAAAGAGATGGCATTACTCGTAAATGAGATAGTAATCGCTCCTGCTTCTTACGATGAAAAAGCTGTTGAAAAATCGTTCAAAGCCGATGCCATAGGTGTTTTAAAAGCTTTTTCAACAAAGGTGAGTGCTTGCAGCGAGCTTCATCTTCCAAGCGACTACCACCACCTGATGCAAGAGGTAGTGGATGAGATGGGGATAGGTTTTGGAAAAATCGGTCAGCCTCTTCGCCTTGCGCTTTTAGGAAAAATGAGCGGTCCGGGACTTGATGGCGTAATGGCAATAATCGGCAAAGACGAGACTCTCTCAAGAATAGATAACGCAATAACAGCCCACAGTTAAACATAAATATGCAAAGATTATAATCTTTGCATATTGCGAAATTTCTGTGTATCTATACGGACAAATCTCTATGCAGCTGCACAAAATCATCAATATTTTCTAGTAATATATCTACTAATTTCGGCTCAAACTGCTTACCTCTTTGCTCTTTTAAAAAGGCGATAACATCCTCTATCAGCCATGGCTCTTTATATACCCGCTTGGAGAGCAGAGTGTCAAAAACATCGACAATCGCAACAATGCGCGCATAAATAGATATTTCTTCGCCTTTTAGCCCTTGCGGATAACCGGTTCCGTCATATCTTTCATGATGTTCATAAGCAATCAAAGCCGCAGTTTTTAGTATCTCTCGTTTAGAATTTTTTAAAATGTTATATCCGAAAAGAGAGTGGGATTTAATAATATTAAACTCATCTTGCGTCAATTTGTCGGGTTTATTTAAAACAGCATCGGCAATTCCGACTTTTCCTATGTCATGAAGAGGCGATGCTATCTCTATGAGTTTTATTTGTTCATCGCTTAAGCCGTACTCTTTTGCGATTATTGTGCTTAGTGCGGCAACTCGTTTCGTATGCTGACTTGTAGAGAATGAACGAATCTCCTCTATTTTTCCTATCATAAGCATAGTCTCTTTTAGCGTTGATTCTATCTCTTCATTTAAAAGTTGAAGTTGTTTGTTTTTATATTTTAGTTCATTCTCTTGTTCTATATCGGTTCTGTTAAAATCATTTACGCTTAACGCGACATCCTCAAACTCTTTACTTTCATACTTATTACTGTCTATATTTTTATGTGAGAAGTAGGCGTCCTTAGTTTCATCGATAATATTTAAAAGAGGTTTGCTTATATAACGCTCAATGACATGAAACATATTAAACACTACAATTAAAGCAAACAAAAGCAGAGCCGCAATAATCACATAACTGTTTTTTATGACAAAGCTTTGGTATGCATCAATCTCCATTTCAATATCTACTGCACCCAGAACCGTACCTTCTTTGACATGATGACACTGCAGACAGCTAGAATTTGCAATATAAGGAACAACGGATTTAACGCTGCTTTGCATATCTCTCCACTCTACATATACCTCTTTTTTTTCTAAAATGGCTCTAAGATTACTGTTTAGTTTCTCTTCGGACAAGGTTGACTCGCCGTACTCTTTTATGACTGCATCCCCGCGAATAATTTTAATAGTTTTTATATCATGAACCGAAGATATTTCATCCAAGAAATAATCTCGTTTATCCATTATCCCGGCCTTCATGTGCGATGTAAGACCTGCTTTTATAATTTCTGAAATTGAATGGATTTTATTTTCTACTATAAACTGAAAAAAACTTCTGTAACTTAAGAGAACTATAGAGACTATAACCAATGTAGCAACTATAAAAACCTGCAGTAATCGGGTTACGGTAATTACTTTAATGCTTCTCTTTTGCACCCTTATACCTTTTTCCATAATTTTTTAATTTTGATTATAGACTTCTTTAGCTTATCCGATTCTTTTATCATATTTGGTATACTTCCACTAAAGTTGGCATAGGTACAGTTGACTTGGCAATTTTAACAGGAATAGAGAGTGAAACAGAAGATTTTGATTTTGCATGGCTGGGGCGGAAGCGATTTTCCTCACTGGCAGAGTTGGCTCTCAGGAGAGATTGCCAAGGATTACGGTTGTGTCAGTTTTTTAAAACTTAGCAATCCTGACTTTCCAAATAAAAACGAGTGGATAGAAGAGTTAACCGAGGAACTGAAAAATTTTAAACCCAATATCGTGGTTTGTCACTCTCTTGCAAACATTCTCTGGTTTCATCTCTGCAACGAGTTAAAAATCACTAAAATAGAGAAGCTTTTTCTTGTTGCTCCTCCGAGTTTAGAGTGTAAGATTGAAGAACTGAAGAGTTTTTTTCCATGCAAGATACCGACAAATCTCTATGCGAAAGAGGCTCTGTTAGTGGCATCAACAAACGACCCGTATATGAGTCTGGATGAAGCCTCTTTGCTCGCAAGTAGTCTCGGAGTTGAGATGGTTATTCTACAAAATGCGGGGCATATAAACACGGATGGCGGATACGGTGAGTGGCCTTGGATGCTAGAAGAGATAAAAAACATCTCGCAGTAGCGATAATTTTCTGCCTCAAATGAAGGCTAGCGTTATAAAATAAATAAAAAAGAGTCTTATGATACAACTAATAAACATTTCAAAAAGTTTCGGCAAACAGGAGCTTTTTAGCAATCTTAACTTTAAACTTAACTCAGGCAACAAAGTCGGCTTAGTAGGTCGTAACGGAAGCGGAAAGTCTACACTTTTTAAGCTTATATTGCGCGAAGATACTCCCGATAGCGGCGAAGTAGTTATACCAAAAGGGTATAAAATAGGTGCCCTAAAACAGCATTTGGTCTTTAGTGAGAGCACCCTAAGAGAAGAGGCGGCGTTAGCGCTTGAAGAGGATATGAAATATGACGTTTACAGAGTTGAGAAGATTCTCTTTGGTCTTGGATTTACCCAAGATGACTTAGAGAAAAATCCGCTCTCATTTTCAGGCGGCTACCAAATCCGAATCAATCTTGCAAAACTTTTGGTAACTGAGCCAAACCTGCTTCTTTTGGATGAGCCTACAAACTACCTTGATATCCTCTCGCTTAGATGGCTAAAGAGTTTTTTAAAAGCATTTCAGGGCGAGGTGATTCTTGTTACCCACGATAGAGATTTTATGGATGGCGTTACTACTCACACAATGGGAATTGTACGCAAAAATTTAAGGTTAATCTCGGGAGATACGCACAAATACTATGAGCAGCTCCAAGCCAATGATGAGCTCTATGAAAAACAAAAAATAGCACAGGACAAAAAGGTAAAAGAGCTTGAAGATTTTATAGCCCGCAACAAAGCTCGTGCTTCAACGGCTGCTCTTGCGCAGTCAAAAGTAAAACAGCTTGAGAAGATGGACCTGCTTGAAGATTTGGGATACGATTCATCTTTGGAATTTGATTTTAACTACAAAGATACTCCGGCAAAAGTTCTGCTTGACGTTAAAGATTTGAGCTTCGGCTACACACCCGATAACATTCTGTTTAAAAATATCTCTTTTACGCTTGAAAAAGGCGAGTGTCTTGGGATTATCGGAAAAAACGGCAAGGGTAAATCAACTCTTCTAAATACAATCGCGGGTGAGCTAAAACCTCTTAGCGGAGTGGTAAACTTTCATACAAGTACATCATTTGCGCACTTTGGGCAGACAAACATCGCAAGGCTACATCCAAGCAGCACAGTGCTTGACGAAATTCACTCTGCCAACACAAAGCTCTCCGCGCAAAATATTCGCGGTATTGCGGGTGCTATGATGTTTAGCGGAGACAGCGCGGATAAAAAAGTCTCGCTTCTATCAGGTGGAGAAAAAAGCCGTGTAATGTTAGGACAGATTTTGGCGCGTGATGTAAACCTCCTCTTTCTTGATGAGCCTACAAACCACTTAGATATGGACTCGATTGAGGCATTAACAATAGCCATTCAAAACTTCCAAGGCTCTACCATTATCGTAACACACTCCGAAGAGCTGCTTCGTCGCACATGTGACAGACTTATTATCTTTGCAAAAAACGGTGCAGAGTATTTTGACGGCGGATATGACCTGTTCCTAGAAAAAATCGGCTGGGAAGAGGAAGAAAATGAAGAAAAGGGCAAGCAAAAACCAAAAACTGCCTTCAAAGATAATAAAAAATTAAAAGCCGACCTAATCAGAGATAAAAACAAACTTACTTCACCGATGAAGAAAAAGATTGAAAAGCTTGAAGTTTCTATTATCAAGTCGGAAGAGACTTTGGCTTCTCATCAAAAGAAACTGCTTGAAGCCTCAAGCAGCGGGGATAGCTTTAAAATCATAGAGTTCTCAAAACTCGTCTCTTTAGAGCAAAAAGAGGTCGAGAAGATGTTTGAACTTCTAGAGATTATACAAAGTGAGTTTGATGAAATTTCGCATGATTATGATAACAAAATAGCAGAGATGGGGGATTAACCCTCAACTCGCCCTAAAAATGCGTTAATTTTTTCATTTTTCTCTTGAATTGTTAGAGTAAAAAAATAATCAATCCCTTTTATCTTATCTTCTTTAGAAATAACATGCAGCTTATCGAGCATCATCTGTGCGCTTTTTGCGTTGTCTACAAGATATATAAGCAAAAAGGCATTGTCACTCCAGCGAATCAGCATATCATCTTGGCGTATAACACTCTTAAAATGGCTAACCAATGCCTTTAAAATATTACCGTCACTGCTAACGCAGCTTCCGTCTTTTTTATTTGCCTTGATTAAAATAGCACTCACTATCTTCTCATTAAAAACAACCGCATCCTGATAACTTTGCGCAACCTGTAAAAAATAGTTTTTGGCATAAGCACCGCTCTCTTTGTCGATATTTGCATTGTTTTCAATCATAATACGTTTTATCAGAGTTTGCGTAATATTTTCAAATACCCCAATCACATACTCCTCAATTTTATCTACATGTACAGAAAAAGCATGCGGCTCATAGCTTGGCGTCATCATACTTACAACACGCTCCATCTCTGGCAGTTTTAAGATTGCATCAAACCAGCTGCTACCGTCTTTAATCTTATCTTTGTGAAAATAGTGTGGATGAGGAACAAAATTGTCAACAAATAGACCAAACTCTGTTTTGTACTCTTCAAGCGATGAGACTGAAAAAAAGTTATCAAAGGCTCTGTTTACTAAAACTATCTCGCTGTTATGAAAAATAATTATTAAATCTTTTTGGGAATCAACCACTCTTTTAATCAGCGCCAAACAAATATCGTCTCTCAAAAACTGCTCCTTTAGAGCTTTATATTTTAGAGATTAAGCAAATCTAATTCCACTCCTCTATCTTGCCAAAAATATCCATCTGCGTAAGATAGAGCCTTACATCAAACTCTAGTTGATGATAGGAGGGCTGCATATACTCGCATAGATTGTAAAACGCTTTATTATGCTCTTTGACCTTAAAGTGTGAGAGCTCATGCACCACTATCATCTCTAAAAACTCCTCGGGCACACTCTTAAACATTGAACCTATACGAATCTCATTTTTGCTTTTTAGTTTTGAGCCCTGAACTCTTGAGATGATGTGATGCGTACCCAAAGCGTTGTGAATAACATTTATCTTGCCATCATAAAGAGCTTTGCTAAGAGTGGCTACATTTTTCATGTGGGCATTTTTAAGCTCATTTATATAGCTAAAGAGCGCTTTGTCTGTTTTTATGCTGTGCGACGAAGGATACTTCTTTTTAAGATGCTGGGCTAACTTGTCTTCTTTTATTAGCTCCAACACCTGATTTTTAGTAGCCTCTGAATAGTGATTTATATATTTTAGAGAATCCAAACCGAAAACTTTTTACCTTTGATTTTTCCGTTTTTTAGCTTCTCAAAGGCTTCATCTGCTTTAGCTCTCTGTATTGCCACATAGCTCTGTTTGTCATAGATATCTATCTTTCCGATAGAGCTGCCATCAAGTCCAGCTTCACCCGTAAGCGCTCCTAAAATATCCCCCGCACGGACTTTGTCTTTTTTACCGCCCTCAATAACAAGCGTGATGTTTTGCGGTTTCATCTCAAAGCCGTTAACGGTTTTTAGAGTGGTTGCATCTTCAAAAAGACGGCTCTCATTTTTGTACTCATCGGCTTTGTCCGCTTCATATGCACTAAATAGTGTAAAAGCCAAACCCTCCATTCCGGCTCTTGCCGTTCTGCCTATGCGGTGGGTGTAGGTCTCTTCTCCGTGAGGGAGGTCGTAGTTTATAACCATAGAGAGCTCTTTGATGTCAAGTCCGCGTGCCGCAACATCTGTTGCCACTAACACGGGGCAGCTTTTGTTAGCAAACTGAACTAACACATCGTTTCTCTCATACTGCTCTAAATCGCCATGAATAGCGAGTGCATCAATCCTGTTTTTTTGCAAAGTATCTGCTATTTCTTGAACCTCTGCTTTTGTGTTAGCAAACACAATAACATTTTCTGGTTTGAAATTGCTCAAAATATTTATAAGCGTATTTAGCTTCTGTGAGTTTTGCACCTCGTAAAATCGCTCTGTTATTTTGTTGGCAACTTCGGTTGATGTTGTTTTTACATTTACGGCATCTTTTTGTATAGAAGCGCTGATGCCCATTATCTCATCAGTATAGGTAGCCGAGAAGAGAAGCGTTTGTTTCTCTTTTGGAACAAAGCCTAAAACTTCATTTATCTCTTCGCTAAAACCCATATCCAACATTCTGTCCGCTTCATCCAAAACTAACATGTCAACATCTTCAAGAGATAGTGTCTCTTTTTTGAGGTGTTTTAAAATCCGTCCCGGTGTTCCGACGATTATATGCGCGCCGTGACGAAGCGAGCCGAGTTGCGGTCCAAAAGCGGTTCCGCCGCATAGAGTTAAAATCTTTATATTGTGTGAAAATCTGGCAAGTGTGCGAAGCTCTTTTGCCACTTGGTCTGCAAGTTCACGAGTCGGGCAGAGTATAAGGGACTGGACTCTAAACTTTTTAACTTGCAGTTTATGAAGCAGACCTATGCCAAATGCGGCTGTTTTACCGCTTCCTGTTTTTGCCTGAGCGATTACATCTCTGCCATCAAGTATAAATGGCAAACTCTCGGCTTGAATCGGCGTCATCTCTTTATAGCCTATTTCATTTAGGTTATGAAGCATCTCTTTGGTAAGAGGAAGGTTTGAAAAGTCTTTATTATTCATCAGTATATTTCCTTTACTCGTCCGACTTCACGGCTCATAAGGCGAACTTTAATGCCGTGAGGATGCGTCTCAGACGATGTTAAAATATCACGGACTACTCCGCTGGTTAACCGTCCGCTTGATTGGTCCTCTTTAAGAACGATTGCCACGCTCATGCCGCTTCTAATATTTGCTCTTTTTGTTCCACCCATCTTTTCTTATCCTTCAATTGAGGCTATTGCCATCTCAAAAGCCGTAACTTCCTGCATGCACTCTATTATAATTTTGTTGATTACCCCATTTGATAAGTCATGTTTCTCTTCAAAATCTATCACAGCGTCGGGTTTAAACGCCTCGATATCTCTAACCAAAGCATATATTTCACCCAAAATATCGCTATCTCTAAGAAGAGCATTTCTGACAACATCATATACGTTCATCTCATCTAAGATTTTTTCCAAATTCTCTTCAAATACCGCATCTATAAGCGAGAGCACACCGACAAAATATGCCTGATCTAACATGCTTTTGCCAGCATCCGGAATAACCTCTTTTAAGATTCTCTCCATCAGCTCCGTGCGGTTTTTTATCATCAACATAAGCGGTGAAATTTTTGCACTTGATGATTTAGGGAGTGAATAAATTACCAGCATTAGCCATTTTACAAGAGGCTCTCTTCCCACAAGAGTTAAAATGTGATGCATAGATGAGATTCTGTTTTTAAAGTGAAATGCACCGGAATTTATATACTTAAGCAGCATAACAGCGATTTCATTGTTTTTTTTGAACTCCGCCGTTATATCCTCTAGCTCCGCATTTTCAACAAGCAGGGAGTAGAGTTTTAAAAGATCCAAACGAGGCGCTTTATACTCTTTATCTTCAAAGACTTTTGCTTTTGAAAAATAGTAACCTTGAAAAAGTTCACACCCTAAATTTTTTGAAAGTTCATAATTAAATTTGTCTAAAATATTTGTACCTACAACAGTTATATCTTTCTCTTTTATACTATCTACAATTTTTTTCTTCTCTTGGCTAACTACAAAACTATCCTCAATGTTGATTTTTACAAAAGAGATTTTATCTAAGAGCTTTTCATAATTTTGTATGCTGTCGCTATCTGGAGAAAAGTTATCTATGGCTAAGAGATAACCATTTGTGTTTAGCTGCTCCAACCTTTTTATTACATTTTCGTTTATCTCTACCTCATCAACTAAAGAGAGAATGAAAAATTCGTTCTGTATTGTAAAAATCTTCTCACTAAAGAGCAGTTTTTCATCTACTTTGACAAATGCTTTATGCTCGCCCAAAACTGCTTTTGTTCCAAATTTACCTAGAACATCGCTGAACACGGTTGCAAATATAAAATAATTCTCTTGAGTTGAGTGCTCTTTTTGTGTGTAGAGAAATTCGTAAGAATCAAGTACTCCGCCCATGCTGATAACTGGCTGACATCCAAAATATAAGCTTTGCATACAAAATCCTTCGAATTATATTTTTTATCACACTAAACGAACACGTCCGTTTAGCTTCGCTAACCCTCAACCAAGGAGGATAAACCACTGTGGCACTAAAGACGTCTTGCCTCTTTACAAGACGTGCATTTACTATAGAATTTTACTCAAAAAGAGCTTAGTTTCATAAGTAAACTTTAACTTAATTTAAAAAAACAGAGCTCTATTTAATTGAAGCCTCTGAACAATTGTCGAAGTCTATTATGTTTTTGCTAGAATATCACAATTAGTCAAGTTGTTATTATATAATTAGCTTCACAAATCGTGTGTTAAAAATAAATAAAAGGATAGGTAAAAATGGAAGATTTTTTAGAAGAGACCGTTGAAGATTTAGACGAAGAGCTGCGAAAAGCGCTTTCAGAGATAGAAAACATTGCGGGAAAAGTGTATGAGAAAAAGATTGATGCGTATGAAGGGTTTTTGCAGACCGAAAAATATAACAAAATAGTCCTCGAGATAGGATACAAGCTCAAAGAAAGAGGTGTAGACATAACGACTATAGCTGAGTATAACTAACCTATATCTTTTTTCGTCATTTTATAGATAAAACTAAATACCTCTGCAACGGCTCTATAAAGTGCCTGCGGAACCTCTTTGTCAAGTTCTACTTTTGAGAGAAGCTCTATAAGGTCTTCATCTTTTCTTATGGGCAAGTTGTGAAGTTCGGCAATTTTTATGATATTTTCTGCCGTATTTCCCTCCCCCTTTGCAACTACTCTAGGAGCATTCTCTTTATCTTTGTCATATCTTAGCGCGGCAGCTTTTTTCATACTTTTACCTCAAATCCCATATCAATTTGACGCTCTTGAGTCTCATAAGGCGAAACTGCACTTTTTTTTGGGGTATCAAAAATCCGTATCTCCCTTGGCGTTATTTGCGACTCTATAAGTGCCGAACGCAGAGAAGCAATATTCTCTTTTACAATCTCTTTAAATTCAGCGCTATCCGAGTAGATGTGAATGTTTATCTGGTTCTCATCATAAAGTGCGAGTTTAAGTTTGAGCTCCCCATACTCTTTCAGCTTCAAATCAATATCGCAGTAAAATTTATCGTTTTTGTCTTTTTTAATGTTGATATTTCCCTCTTCAAGCTGCTCCCATGAAAAGGGGAGATAGAGCGACGAAGAGTTTGAGAGGTGAGATAGCAGTTGAAAATAGTCTATCTGAAGAAGCAGTTTATCTACATGTTTTAAAACCTCTGCTTGATTAGGATGTGATGATTTGCTTATCTCATCACCCGCTTTTAGTAAAATTGACTTTAAATCATGAGATAAAATCTCTTTAACATTATCCTCCGCTGCCAACTTTTGAGGAGCGCTAAAGTGGGAAAGTTTAGGAATGAGGGCAGCCGTCTCTTTTGAAAAAATTGGGTCAGCTTTTTCAACAACTGTTTTTAAAACATCAACCGCAGTGCGAATCTCTTGAGGTATTTTTTTCTCTAACAACGCCTCTAATGCAACCTTTGGCGTCGGACTCTCCTGCTCGATTACTTTAAGCGACTCTACAATCCTAGCAAACAGATCAAATATACCTTTTACTTCGGATTTTGTGTTTTGCGAAAGCTGCTGGCTCTGCTCTATTTGTGCACTTAGACGCTGCAGCGCATTCCCAAGCAGTGCTGGTTTAAAATTATCATCACTTAACATTTTTGGAGCTATAAGATGCTCAACTTTTGTGAGTTGTTTCTCAAAGCCCTTGGTAGTTATAACGTCTGCGCTACGCAGCTGCTCGTTTAGCTTTGAAACAATATTTTCTACACCTTTTGCAACCTGCACCAAAGAGCTCTTTGCATCTTTTAAAGGCTCTAAAATAGCGCTGTTTGTCGCCTCTTTTAAAGTCGGCGAGGCAAGTAGCTCTTTTATGTTTTGAGTGAGCAACTTTACACTTGGAATCTCACTTTTTGCTATAATTTTTTCAAGCGAGATTAGCAGATTTTTAAGTTCCACCTGAGGGTTTTGTGCATTTTTAAGTCTGGATTCTAAAAAAACGCCGGCATTTTGAATTTTATCTTTTAAAACAGGTTCGCTAAGCTCTTTAATGTCAATAAGAAACTTTTTAAGAGCAGTCTCAATGGGCAGTAGATTTTTCTCACTCTTTAGCGTATTTAAGAGCTCTTTTACGGTGCTTGATACATTTCCCAAATCTTTTAGTGTAGGGTTGTTTTTTACAAGTTCTAAAAGGGTTTTATCGGATGAGGAGTTTTGGCTGCTCTCCTTCAGGAGAGAGTTGATAATGGACTTTAAATCTTTATCTTTTGAAACGGCTTCAAGCTCTTTTGGAGATGCCTCTTTTAAAACCGCCGCCAATGCCCTGTTTGTGTTAGGAACAATGATGTCGAGCTGCTTGTTCAGAGATAAATTAATCATACTAGAGTATATCATTTATCAAGTAAAAACAAAAATAAGGGAATGGGTTTTGCTCCACTTTTTTTGTCTTAACTTTTGAACACATGTAAAGGATGAGTTATGAAAATAGAGAACTTCGCACTGGATTTACGCTCCGAATCATCAAAAAGCAGCAGCACCGTAATTACGACTTTTGTAACCGAACTCCAGAGTGAGAATGCCAAACGGCTAGAAGAGGTTGAGGCGGTAAATCAACAGGTTGAGTTTTGCAAACGACTTGAGTTTGAGTTGATTGGGCAGCTTATGTCTGCACTAAATATGAAAGATTATTCAAAAGAGTATTATAAGTTTAAAGAGATGGACGTAAGCGAATTTACAAGCCGCGAGGTCTCGGTGCACAAAGAGTACAGAGAATCCCAAAAACTCGATGTCAGCATGAGCGGTTTTGTCTATACTGCGACTAAAAAAATAGAATTAAGCATTGATATCTCGATGTCACACTCATTTGTCTCAAACAATGAGATTATAAGACAGCAATTTTATGACCCGCTGGTCCTTAATTTTGATGGCGAACTGCCTGATTTAGAGAGTAAAAATTTCTCTTTTGACATAGATGCTAACGGCGAATGTGACCAGATTTCTATTCTCAAAAAAGGAAACGGTTTTTTAGCGCTTGATAAAAACTACAACAATAAAATTGATGACGGCTTGGAGCTCTTTGGTATGCAAAACGGCGATGGATTTGCCGATTTGAAGCGGTATGACAGTGACAACAACAACTGGATAGATGAAAATGACCAGATTTTAGACTCTCTTCGCATCTGGATAAAAAATAGTGATGAAGAGCGTCTTGTTGCGCTTGGAGAAGTCGGTATCGGCGCTATTTATCTTGGCAACACAAGCGGGCAGTTTGATATTAAAAATGAGAAAAATGACACCCTCGGGCGCATAAGAGCAACAGGACTTTTTCTAAACGAAGACGGCACAAGCGGAATAATGTCGCAGATTGACTTTGCTCGCCAAAACAAAGAGGTAAATAAAAAATTGGATTCTTCGCCTCTGAATGAGTTTTTGAAGATAGTGTAAGTGGTCTCCCCACGAGGAATCGAACCTCGAGCTATCCCTTAGGAGGGGACTGCTTTATCCTGTTAAGCGATGAGGAGAAATTACAAGAGTAGAATTCTAGCATTAAAAACTTTCAATATGTAAATGCAATGCTTTTTTGATGCTATATAATTTTTATTCAAGTATAATTTCAAAAACAAACTAAAGGCTTTCTCATGGCAAAATACCCTTCACTCCTAGAGCAGTTTCGCTCTTTCTGCTTTCAAAACAAGCCGCAAGAACTTGAGCAGGCAATAGAATATTTCTCAGTTTTTGGCGGTATGGGCTGGAGTGTTGACATGTCAAAAAGCCTTGAAGAGTTGATAGAGAACAAGGTTTTAAAAAATTACACCTACATTCATGGGGATATTACAAAGATTACGCAGAGCGACAAGGTGAGCCACTCACTTCTTAGTGCCGTTGCGATGGGAGACGGAAGAGTTCATTCAGCACTCAAGAGAGCTCGCATATCAAGAAATGAGGGCGAAAACGCTATTGATACGCTTTGCAGTAAAAATATCATAAAAACTGAATTTCCGCTGGAATCTCCGCCCGATTCAGATGAGAAAATTGATGAGAA
>JAURYA010000135.1 GCA_030654155.1 Sulfurimonas sp.
CATAAAGCCAAAAACCAGATAGTAGTACGGAGTAAACGAGAATCCTAAAAACTCAAACAGCAGCGGTGCAGACAAGAAGAGTATCAGCGCACCCAAACCATCCGACAAAAACCCGTTTAAATGGTAGAGTTGAAGCCTAGAAAATTTGGCAATTTTCATTTTTTTAACAATAAAATATCCGAGACCAAAAACGGCAACAATCCCGGCGATAAGACGAATCTGCCACATTGAAACCACATCGACTGCAAAAATAGCAGCTTCATCAAAACCGGCTGAAGAAAGAGAGACAAAGATAAGTCCTATTATATAAAGCCAAAAATAAATGAATTTTTGTGGGGGCTTGTAAAAATACTTAAGAATACTAAGTGCCATAAAAAATATACCTAGCCCGATAGCAACATGCGCATGAGCAATAATCAAATCATTTCTATGAAAAGGCCAGCGAATTTCAGGGATAAAAAGTATATTTCCCTGAATCATTACAAACAAAAATGCCCAGATTGAGATGACTAAGTAAGGCGTAGTTTTGAGAGTTAGCTTGGCATCACTGCACCATTTCATCAGAAGCGGAGCATAGGCAAAAGTCAGCCACTGATAAATCCACTCTTCAGTGTATGAAAGTTCTCCTCTAAATATACGGGTTGCAACAGAGAGAGCATATCCCGCCAATGGGAGAATCCAAAAGATATGCCACTTAGGAATAAAATTTTCTTTTGCATGTAGCTTTATCATAAGGTAAAAAAGAGGAATAAGCGTAAAACTCATCCCCAAAGTATTGTCTCCATGAGGTCCGATAAGTGTTTTTTCAACCTGCCCGTAGGTTGGATTCATCAAAACCAAAAGAGCCAAAGGTGCTACAAAAAGGAGTACTTTTGAAACTTTTACCCAAAGCGGTGTAATCTCATAATGCTTGATGCTTTTAAAAATGGCAATGATATAAAAAATGCCAGAAGCCGCAAGTATAAAATTTAACTCGTATGCAAAATCATAAAAAGGCAAACCTCTCTGGGCTCCCAAAAAGATGGAAACAACCGCCATAAAAAGAAACAGATGCCATAGCAAAAAGTAGTTTTTTAACGGCTCTACTGCCTCGCTTAAATCTAATTTATCCTTTGCAAAGAGGGCAAAGGGAAGCAAGGAGAGGGCGAGCATAATAGGTCCATAAAGCATTAGCGTTATGTGGAGCGACCTAGCAATCGGAGCGTTTAGAAGAGTATTGTCCAAAGACGAAAATCCCAACATCTGAGCCGCATAAATTGCACCCACCAAAATGGAGCCTAAAAATATAAAAGCCCATATGGGCATAACCTGCTCTACTAATTTATAAAATTTGTCCATCTTTTAACCTAATAATTTGGGTTGAGTAATTTTCTATCTGCTTATCGTGAGAAGCGACTACAACGGTAGTGCCATTTTTTACGGCTTGGGCTAAAAGTCCATAAACTATTTGAGAGTTTTTAGAATCCAAACTCCCCGTCGGTTCATCAGCAAAGATTACCTTTGGCTCATTTACAAGTGCACGAGCTACGGCAACGCGCTGTCTCTGCCCCCCTGAAATCTCATTTGGATAACGAGAAGAGAGCTCCAAAATGCCAAGCTCTTCGAGTATTTTGTTTATGTTCTGTTTTTTATCTTCCAGTGCCGCCAGAGCTATATTTTCATAAACACTTAGATAGTTTATAAGATAGTGAAACTGAAAAACAAAACCTACTTTGCTTTGACGAAAAAAGTCTATGTTTTTAATCCTTTCAACCAATTCGCCGTCTATGAGAAGCTCTCCGCTTGAAGGTTTTAAAAGTGTAGAGAGAATTGAGAGAAGTGTTGATTTACCGCTTCCGCTCTCTCCGCTTAAAAAGACAAATCCACCCTCTTGAATCTCAAATGAGAGGTTATATAGCACCTGCTCTAAGCCGTAAAAATGTGAAATATTAGATGCTTTTATCATGCACATCCTTGATTTATTAACAAAATTGGGTCTGTTTTAGAAGCAATCCACGCCGGTATAAGCGAGCCTAAAAGAGCCATAAAAAGTGTTGAAGCTAAAACATACAAAGCGGTTGAGAGCGAAAGAGTGCCGTTTACATAGCCCTGCAACATCTCTATATGCGGGAGCATAGCCAAAATGCCAAGACTAAGGATAAGAGCAAAAAGATAAGCCGAAACGCTCATTATAAGTGTCTCAAAAAAGAGATTTTTTATGATAAAAAACCGGCTTTTGCCAAGCGCGCGCATAATTCCAAACTCCTCTTTGCGAGAGTTTACAATCATACTCATAACCGAAGCAATTCCCATCAGACCCATAGCAAAGGCGAGCGTGGAGATAACAAAAGAGGAGTTTTCAATGATTTTAAACTGGTTGTACTCCTGCACAAAACTTTGTGTTGTTTTTACTTCTATTTCACTGTCTAAAGTTTGAATCCTTTTTAAAATTTCATCTGTGTGATTAGGTGAATCTGCGGTGATTAAGATAAATGATGCCGAACGGCTGAAGAGCTCACTGGCATCTTCTATATTCATAACAACTCCGCCCTCTTCAAAACCGATATCACTGCTAAATGAGCCTGAAATTCTGAAACGTTTATTACCAATATTTACACCTACACCAGGGAATTGTTTAGCCAAATTTTTGCCTAAAATAACCTGTCCGATTTCTGGATATTTTCCTTTATAGAGTTTGTAGTGCGAAAAATGATTTTTAGTAGTGCCATATATGCCGGCAATAGGAAGGTGCCCAATCGGAGAGGCGCCAACTATCATTGCATAAGTTAAGTTTACATTGTCTATTTTGTTTATTTCATCAATCAGTGAAATATTTACGTTTGAGAAAAAAGTATCAGAAATACCTTTTTGCGTAATAATAATATCGCCATCAGTTTTAATCATACTAGAGAACATCCCGATTATGCCCTGTGAAACAGAGCTGATAAGAAAAATTGCCATTACCGCAATGGTAATAGATGAAAATATCAGCAGACTTTTAAAAGGATTTTTGCTGAGTGCTTTGAGTGATATCACTTCTCAATCGCTGTTTTAAGTTCTAGTACCGTTGAGATATAAGATATCTCTTTGATTTTTGAATTCTCAAAACGCAAAAGCGTAATCTTCTGCTCTTTGTTTGGAACTGCATTCTGCAACTTATCGCTGTAATGCAAATATATAAGATGTTTATATTTTTGAAGTTTTGGAAGAGCAAACATGTTGGTAACAATTGTCGGCATCTTGTTTATATCTGCAATAAAAATAGAGTTATTTTTTAGGAGATAAAAGGGGCTTTGAGTATTTAAGTACTCGTTAACCAACGCTCCTGTGTCTTTCTCAAAAGCAACTATGACTAACTTTGTTTTGTTTGGTATCTTCATCTGGCGCCCTTGCGGCGTCTCATATTTAAAACTCTCCAGCATACTAAGCGGAGAGTCTATCTTGAGTGGAGCTGCGCTTAATATCGCAACGCTAAGAGTTAAAGCTAGTAAAAATTTATTCATTTTTTTTCCTAAGATAAGTAATTAAAAATTATACTATGATTGTGTTAATTGATGGTAAAAACCGGTATTTCGCTTGGCGCTTTATATCTAACCCTTACTCCCCAATACCCCAATCCTCTAGAAACA
>JAURYA010000084.1 GCA_030654155.1 Sulfurimonas sp.
GTTATATAACTTGAGTGGTCTGAGAGTAAAAATGCACAAGCTTCTGCAACTTCGGCAGGATTTCCAAAACGACCCATTGGGATTTTAGAAGTAAAACTGTTTTTTACCTCATCGCTTAAAACATCCGTCATCTCAGTTGCAATAAAACCCGGAGTTATCGTGTTGTAACGGATACCGCTAGTTGCAGCTTCAAGTGCAAAACTCTTTGTCATGGCAATAACGCCGCCCTTGCTCGCAGAGTAGTTAGTTTGACCTGCATTTCCCGTCTCTCCGACGATAGAAGCAATGTTTACGACTGAGCCGAATTTTTTCTTTCTCATCACTTTCATAGCTTCGCGGCACCCCACAAAACATGAGAGAAGATTTGCGTTGATTACCGACATAAAATCTTCGCTCTTCATTCTAAGGGAGAGTTTGTCGTTTGTGATTCCTGCATTGTTTACGAGGTAACTTAACTCTCCGTCACAATCAACTATGGTTTTAATCGCATCAACAAACGCATCCTCGTTGCTTACATCAAAACCGATTACCGCTGCGCTTCCGCCTGAGGCTTCGATAGCCTCTTTTATAGCATCCGCCTCTGCCGCACCGCTTCTGTAGTTAATCCACACCTTAAGTCCGTATGTTGCCAAAACCTTTGCAATCTCTGCGCCGATACCTCTGCTTGAACCCGTCACTAAAACATTTTTTCCGCTAAATTTCATTATCTTTTTCTCCTTTTTTTTACTAATTTATAACGATGACGGAAGTAATTCCGCCATCTACGCTAGCCGCTATGGCACTAAAGCTAGCCACTTAAAGTGGCAGATAAATTTTATAACCTAAACTACATGAACGATTCTGCAACCGAAGGGTCAAAGCTAAAGCTTTGGGGTACCCACAGTGAAGCCTAAGTGAATGAGTTTAAGGTATAAAATGCACCTTTATTCTATTTCTAAATTAGACTATGATCCATCTCTGATGGAATCTCTAACCCCATAAGTTTTAAAACAGTCGGCGCTATGTTGTTAAGCGCGCCGTTTTCAACTTTAGTAACACCCTCTGCCTCAACAAAACACCAAACTTTTCCGACTGTATGATTTGTCAAGACATTTCCCTCATCATCCCTCATCTCTTCACAATTTCCATGGTCAGAGGTAATAACAACAGCATAATTTCTCTCTTTTGCTTTTTGCAAAATCTTGCCAAGTTCGGTGTCCACGGCATTTACGGCTATTTTTGCCGCTTCAAAATCTCCTGTATGTCCTACCATGTCGCCGTTTGCAAAATTTACAACTACAAAATCATATTCATCATCCATGGCTTTTAAAACCACATCGCCGACCTCTGCCGCACTCATTTCTGGCTTTTGGTCGTAAGTTTTTACATTTGGAGAGGGTATTAAAATTCTAGTCTCGTTCTCATACGGCTCATCAATCCCGCCGTTAAAGAAAAACGTCACATGCGCATACTTCTCAGTCTCTGCGGTGTGAAGCTGTCTAAGTCCTGCTTTTGAGATAACCTCGGAGAGAGTGTTTTTTGGCGAATCTTTTAAAAACAAAACAGAATAAGGAAAACTCTTGTCATACTCCGTAATCGTTGCAAGATTTATACTTACATGCTGCTTTGCAAATCCGCTGAAATTTTTATCCGCTATTGCACTCACAATCTCTCTCATTCTGTCGCTTCTGAAGTTAATCGTTAGAACGCTGTCTCCATCTCTCATGCCCTCATATCCGCTAAATGCAGTCGGCTCTATAAACTCATCCGTCTCACCTTTAGCGTATGATGTATCGATATATTCTGATGGCAACATTTCGGTTTTTGGCTCAGCTTTTACAATAGCCTCGTACCCTTTTTGAACTCTGTCCCAGCGGTTATCTCTATCCATTGTAAAAAAACGGCCCGAAATCGTAGCTATTTTTATATTTTTATTGACATGTAGATTTACCTGCTCCAAATATTTTTTTGCAGAGGTAGGAGAGACATCCCTGCCGTCTGTGATAAGGTGCAAAAAGACCTCTTTATTCTCTTTTGCCGCCAAATCAGCTATGCTCATAAAATGGTCTATATGTGAATGAACTCCACCGTCACTCATAAGCCCTATCAGATGCAGTCTCCCTGACTTTGCCAAAAGATTTTTAAACTCGGCATTATCCTTAAATCTATTCTCGTTTAGGGCAAGAGATATCTTTACCAAATCCTGATACAACACTCTTCCGCTTCCTATACTCATATGCCCAACTTCAGAGTTGCCCATTTGACCCTCTGGAAGTCCTACACTTAGCCCAAAAGTGTCAATCAAGGAGTGAGGAGTGCTCTCAAAGAGTTTGTCATAAGTAGGTTTTATTGCGTTATAAAACGCGTTGTATTGCGTCTTTGAACAATACCCGATACCGTCCGTTATGACCAAAACAGCTTTTTTTGTCAATTTTTTTCCTTATAACAAAAGTTTTATGCAATTATACTATAATGTCATTTTTATTTAATTAAGGAACTACTACTTGCTGTACTGGCTATCAGAAATACTACATGTAAACCTACTTGGATATATCACAATACGCGCTGGAATAGCCTTCTTTTTAGCTCTATTTTTCACACTATTTTTAATGCCTCGTTTTATCAGATGGGCACAAAAAACTTCCAGTGTTCAACCTATTAACGAATGGGCGCCAGAAAGACACCAAAGCAAAGCAAAAACACCTACAATGGGCGGAATAGTTTTTATTTCTGCAACTATTTTAGCTTCTTTGATAACCATAAAATTTTCAAATTTCTACGCTGTCGGCGCAGTTGCCACGCTTATCTTCTTTTCTATAATCGGCTTTCAAGACGATTATGCAAAAATCAAAAAAAATCAAAATCTAGCAGGGTTAAAAGCTAGAACTAAACTGCTTTTTCAAATTATATTTTCGCTTATTATAGTTACTTTTTTATATCAACTCTCGGATTTCAACACAAACCTTTATGTCCCATTCGTAAAAAATCCTGTTTTAGACATGGGTGTTTTTGCTATTGCTTTTTGGGTTATCGTGATGATTGCGACTTCAAATGCGGTAAACTTAACGGACGGACTAGACGGTTTGGCTACCGTTCCATCCATAACGGCTCTTACCTCTTTTAGCATTATTATCTACATTACGGGAAATGTCACTATAAGCACATATCTTTTGATGCCGCACATAAATATAGGAGAGGTGGCAATAGTTTCAAGTGCCTTAATAGGAGCTTTAACCGGCTTTTTATGGTACAACTGCCATCCTGCCGAAGTTTTTATGGGAGATAGCGGTTCACTTACAATCGGCGCATTTCTTGGCTACTTGGCAATAATCTCTAAGAGTGAGATTCTTCTTCTTTTGATAGGCTCTATATTTGTAATAGAAACACTCTCCGTAATACTTCAAGTCGGAAGTTATAAGCTTAGAAAGAAGAGAGTATTTTTGATGGCTCCAATCCACCACCACTTCGAGATGAAACAGTGGGCAGAAAACAAGATTATAGTTAGATTTTGGATTATTGCAACCCTCTCTAATGTTATCGCGCTAATCACTCTAAAGATTCGCTGATGCAAAGAGTCTCTCTTTTTGGCTACGGCAAGACGACAAAGGCACTTACTAAGCTCTATCCGAATGCCGTATTTTATGATGATAAGTGTACAAAACCATTCAAAGACGAAAACGGTTTTAAGATAAAACCGGCATCTGATTTTAATCCATTGTATTCAGATTTAGAGATTCCATCTCCGGGAATTCCTCCGTTTAATCCTCTGATACAAAAAGCAAAAAATCTCATAAGCGAATATGACTGCTTTGCAAATGCCGCACCTCTTAGCGTCTGGATAAGTGGAACAAACGGCAAAACTACTACAACTCAGATGATGCAGTATCTCTTAAAGGACAAAGGCTCATTAGAGGGAGGAAACATAGGAACGCCGCTTGGAGAGCTAGACCAAAACGCTTCTATGTGGATACTTGAGACCAGCTCTTTTACCATTCACTATACAAACAGAGCTTCTCCCAACGTATATATTTTACTGCCTATTACACCTGACCATCTTAGTTGGCATGGAGATATGCAAGAGTACATAAATGCGAAGCTAAAACCTATTTTAGGGATGCGTGAGGGCGAAGTCGCAATTATCCCCGAAGCGTACAAAGATGTAAAAACATCAGCGCATGTAGTTACATACAGAGATGAGAATGATTTGGCTTCACGCTTTGGCATTGATACTAAGATGGTAAATTTCAAGGGTGCTTTTTTGATGGACGCGCTTTTGGCAATGGCGGTTGACAAGATACTCTTTGACAGAGTAGATTATCCTAAAATAAACTCATTTGTTATCGACCCGCATAGACAAGAGGAGCTGAGAGACAGTAAAGGACGCCTGTGGGTAAACGACACAAAGGCAACAAACCTCGATGCGACTATCGTAGCACTTAAGCGCTACAAAGATTCACATGTTCACCTTATTTTGGGCGGGGATGACAAAGGCGTTGACCTAAACGAACTCTTTGTATATCTGCAAAATTGTGATGTCAAGATTTACAACATCGGTTCAAACAAAGAGAAACTCTCAAATCTCGCACGTGTGTACGGCGTGGAGTTTGAACTTTGCAAAAACCTAGCAGATGCTATTGTAAAAATAGATAAAAATCTAAAAAATGACGAAGTTGCCCTACTCTCTCCCGCAGCGGCAAGTCTTGATGAATTTACCTCATACGCACATAGAGGCGACTTGTTTAAAAACGCAGTAAAAGAGCTGTAATGACGAAAATAGCGATACTCGCATCCCATAACGGAAGCGGGTTTAGTGCGCTTTATGAAGCTGCTTTAAAAAAAGAGATAGCTATCGAGATAGTTTTAGTCATATCAAACAATTCCAATGCAGTTGTTTTACAAAATGCCGCCAATTATGGGATTGACACTTTTGCAATCAACTCAAAAACAGATGAAAACCCCGATGAAAAGATAGAAGAACTTTTACATAAATACGGCTGTAAATATATATTTTTATCAGGCTATATGAAAAAAGTCGGCGACAACATAACAAAAAATTTTAAAGTCATAAACTCACACCCAGCGCTTCTTCCAAACTACGGTGGAGCTGGGATGTACGGTCGCCATGTCCATGAAGCAGTTATCCATAACTGTGAAAAAAAAAGCGGAGTTACCATTCATGAGGTTAACACCGAATATGACGATGGAAAAATCATTCTCCAAAAAGAGCTAAAACTAGACATAGATGAGAGCGTAGATTCCCTAGAGTCTAAAATCAAAAAACTTGAACAGAGCACCATTATCGAAGCTTTTAAAAAATATTTAAAATAATCAATACGTAAGCTAACTTTCAGTCCCTACTAGCTATAATTGCGCTCTTTAAAAGTGGCCCATTAGCTCAGTCGGTAGAGCAGTAGACTGAAAATCTGCGTGTCCTTGGTTCGATTCCGAGATTGGCCACCACCTCTTTATAATCACATTCACTCTAAAATTAAATCAGCATTATTTAGCACCGACTTTTAGCAACACAACCTTAATTGTTTTAAGAAAAATAACAAAATCCATCCACAAAGACCAGTTTTGTATATACCAAACATCCAAATCTACTCTCTTTTTAAAAGTTAACTCATTTCGCCCGCTTACCTGCCATAAACCTGTAAGTCCAGGGTTTACCTTAAGTATTATCTCTTTATTGTCTTCACCTATATCACTAAGCTCCTCGGGCATATATGGCCTTGGACCTATTAAATTCATATCACCTTTTAGTATGTTATAAAATTGTGGTAGTTCATCAAGCGATGTTTTTCTTAAAAATTTACCAACTTTTGTAATCCGCGGATCATTTTCATATTTATGGTATTTATTAAAGTATTCCGCCTCATCCGGATTTTTTAGAAGATACTCCTCAAGCATATTTTGAGAATTTTGATACATTGTACGATATTTATAACACTCAAAAAGTTTAGAATCTTTGCCAAGTCTTTGCTGTTTAAAAAAAGTCTCTCCGCTTGAGTCTATTTTTATAAAGTAGCGAATAAAAAAATGCAAAATCAGAGCAAACGGGAAAAGCATTATTGTAATTACTTTTTCAAAAAAATATTTTATAAATATATTTTTATAGTTTAAAAGCCTATTTTCAATATGGATTGCCGAAAATCTTATATTTGAAAAATCAACTATAGTCGTATGCGAAAAATCTAAATAATCTAAATAAGGAATAAGAAAAATATCTTTTGTATTGTGAGAAAACTCTCTCATGCTCTCCTTAAGTTTATCTATATCAAACCCTCTTGAAGAGATTATGACTATATCATAAATGTCATCATTGACGCTATATCCAAAGTACCAATTTTTATCTATTTCATTGCATATAATTTTATAGTTCTCTTCATCTGCTACTATCTTTACGCTAAGTTTAAAAAAATTAAATGAAAAAAGAAATTTTTTAATAACCCTCTTAAAAACCAGAGTAACAAAAATAGCTATTAGAAAAAAATTCAATATAAAAGATGCCGGATACTCGTCAAAGACTTTAGCAAGAGATATGACAGTAAAAATAACAAAAAAAGAGAAAAAAAACCCTTTAAGAATTCTTTTGGCGTCACCCCAAAAATCATACCTGAGTACATATATTTTTTGCACGGCAAAAGTTAAAATTATGAAAATAAAAATCCACAAATAGCTAGAAATATCTACAGATTTACATTCTATATACTCCACGATTTTAAAAGAGAGATAGAGTGCTAAAAAGTCTGCTACTATAAGTAAAATAGTAAGCAGATAAAAAGAAGGATTAAATTTAAAACTGTTCATAGGTTTCATTATACTTCAAAACTATTTATAAACTCTTTTATCTCGTCTTTAAATCTTTTTGTGTTGTATGCTTGAACATTCTGTGAAATTGATGCCAAATCAAAAGTTTGGTTTTCAAATCTACAAACAGCCTCCACAATATCCTCTTTTGTCTGTTTAAGAAAATGCACTCCGCTCTTGCCATCAATTACCGTCTCAGCCGTACCGCCAATATTTAGAGCAATAACAGGAGTTCCGCATGCCATGGCCTCTATGGGAACTATTCCAAAGTCCTCAATTGCTGCATAAACAAACGCTTTTGCTCTTTGCATATGCTCTATCAATATCTCTTTTTCTTGGTATCCAAGCACCAAAATATTTGTTTTTGCAATCTTCTTAATAGCTTCATACTCTTCGCCGCTGCCTATAACGATAAGCTTTTTTTCGGGCATTTCGTTAAATGCTTCAACAATTAGTTTAGTTTTTTTATAAGGAACAAGCCTTGAAGCACTTAAGTAAAAATCCTCTTTATTTGGATTAAATGTAAAATTTTGTGTATCAACAGGCGGATATATTACAACCGAATCTCTCTTATATATTCTTTTAATTCTCTCTTGCACAAAAATCGAATCGGCTATAAAATAATCAACCCTGTCTAATGTTTTTATATCCCATTTTCTGATATATTTAAGTGTAGTTTGTACAAAAAGCTTTTTTGGCTGCTTTAAATTTGCAGTGTACTCATCATACAAATCCCATGCGTAGCGAATAGGTGTATAGCAGTAAGATATATGCAGCTGATTTTTATGCTTTTTTACACCCTTTGCCACCGCCCATGAACTGCTGATTATTAAATCATAGGCACTTAAATCAAAGCTCTCAATTGCCATTGGAAATAGAGGAAAATAGCTCCTGAAATGTTTTTTTGCAAGGGGGAGTTTTTGAATAAATGATGTTGTGGCATATTTCCCGCCAAGCACCGCTTCTCTGTCTTTGTCGTCTAAAAAATCTACCAGAGAAAAAATATCGGCATTTGGGTAAATGTCTATTAAAGCTTTTAAAACCTTTTCGGCACCGGCATTTGTTACTAGCCAGTCGTGAACTATAGCTACTTTCAAATTGATGTTACTTTTAAATGTCTAGGCATCAAGCATTTCTCTGAGAGTACATTTAAACTCTTTTTGTTCTACTTCGCCGATTAGTTTAAAAAGTTTTTTAGTTGAACCTGTCAGGCTTTTTATTTCGCCTTTTCTTACAAATGCAGGATTGATTTTAACCTCTATTTTATAACCGGACATCTCATTCATCATATCTATCACATCCAAAAGTTTTATGCCTCTGTTTGAGCATATATTTACAACTTCTGATGAAATAGAAGATTCTATGAGTTTTTTATAAATTTCGCATACATAACCGACATCGTTAAACTCCCTGCTTACATCTATGTTGCCTAGTTCGATAGTTTGCTTCATCTGTCTAAAATGTTTTACGATTTTTGGTATGAGAAAATGCTCTGCCTGAGAGATACCCGTATAGTTGAACGGTCTTGTTATTATGATATTTAGTTTGTTAAAGTAATTTTTTGCCAAACACTCCATTGCATATTTGCTGGCTCCATAATGGTTTGTCGGCTGAGGGCAGAGCGATTCATCGAGAATTTCCAATCCTTGATTGCCATAGATAGTAGCACTGCTTGCCAATATAATTTTTGTAGGATTTAACTCAAGCTCAATCAGGCTATCAAGTATATTTGTAGTACCTATCGTGTTTACTCTATAAAACTCTTCGCTATTATCAAATGCTGCAAAAGAGATACCGGATAGATGTATAATAAAATCCGGCTTTATGTTGTTTAGTACAATCAACAAATCACTTTTTTTAGTAATGTCGCATTGATGTTTTTTATCTCCGCTTTGAAAAAGGGATGTTCCATAAACATCATATCCAAGTTTTTCAAGATATGATGAGAGATGAACCCCTGTAAAGCTGTCTATACCGGTTATTAGGACTTTTTTCATAAATTAAAAACTAAATCCTATCTCATTTCGTTTTAAATCCTCTTTTACCATCATGGCACACAGCTCTTCAAGCGTGCATTTTGGTTCCCATCCAAGCTCATCTTTTGCTTTTTTAGGATTACCGATAAGCAGTTCGACTTCTGCAGGGCGGTAAAATTTCGGATTTACTCTTACGACTGTTTTGCCGCTTGCTTTGTCAATTGCAACTTCATTTTCATCACTGCCCTTAAACTCAAGCTCGATACCCGCTGCTTTAAATGCCATAGTCACAAAATCTCTTACCGTCTCGGTTCTGTTTGTAGCAAGTACATAAGTATCGGGCTTTGGAGCTTGAAGCATCAGGTACATTCCCTCAACATAATCTTTTGCAAATCCCCAATCCCTCTTAGCATCCATATTTCCAAGCTCTAGGCACTCTAGTTTGCCGAGTTTAATCTTTGCTACGCTGTCTGTTATCTTTCTTGTAACAAATTCCCTGCCTCTTAGAGGCGATTCATGGTTAAATAGTATTCCGCTGCATGCAAACATATTATAAGATTCCCTGTAGTTTATAACCATCCAGTGAGCATAAAGCTTTGCAACCCCGTAAGGGCTTCTAGGATAAAACGGAGTACTCTCTACTTGAGGTATCTCTTGAACAAGTCCAAACATCTCCGATGTGCTTGCCTGATAAAATCTTATTTTTGGGTTTACAATGCGAATAGCTTCAAGCAAGTGTACACATCCAAGCCCTGTTATGTGAGCAGTTGCAAGCGGCTGTTCAAAAGAGACGCCTACAAAACTCTGCGCTGCAAGATTGTATATCTCATCTGGTTGTATTTCCATAACCATTCTTATACTGTTCGCCTGATCCGTCAAATCATACTCAACTAAATGAAGATTAGGATTGTTTTGGATTCCAAGCTCTTCTATACGCCAAAAATTTACAGAGGAAGTCCTTCTGTAAGTCCCATAAACCTCATAACCCTTATTTAAAAGCAGCTCTGCAAGATACGCTCCGTCTTGTCCTGTAATTCCGGTAACTATAGCTTTTTTCATTCTTGTCCTTATTCAACCAATTTATCTAATAAACCAATATCTTTAAAATTATCTGTAACCATCAGCAGTCCGATATATGAATTAACCATCTCATATATATTTTCTATATATTTATACTTAACTTCATACAGTTTATTTTTGGCATCATTTAAATCTATAACGCTTTTTAAACCATGTTCGTAACCCTGCTCAATTGCTTTGACATAAAGTTCAGCTGACTGAAATGCATCATTATACATTGATACAGATTGTGCGGAAGCCTCAAAAATAGCTAAATACTCATCATACGCAACTTGAGTCTCTTTTTTTATCTTTTCTAAATCTTCATTTGACGCCATATACATA
Source organism: Sulfurimonas sp. (assembly GCA_030654155.1). Lineage (GTDB taxonomy): Bacteria > Campylobacterota > Campylobacteria > Campylobacterales > Sulfurimonadaceae > Sulfurimonas. The sequence continues at coordinate 10,170 of JAURYA010000084.1, forward strand.
AGCTTTGCAGAATCCACTTTTGAAGAGACGTAACCGCCGCTGTATATTGGCAGATTTAAACTAAGCATAGCATACCCTATGCTGTCGTATGCCGCATCTACCGTTGGCGTATCGGTATCATATTTTGTGTACGACATATCAAAGGTCACTTTAGGCAAATGCCCGGCTTTGGCATTTTGTACGTCTGCTTTTGAAACTTCAACCGCTGCCTGAGCTTGTCTGATTTTTAAACTCTCTTGCAACCTGTCATCACTAACAACTCTTTGCTTCATTTGTTCTATTGTATCCGAGATTTGCTTATCTGACTCCATTTTTGGCAATTCATAAGCAGTGTCTCCGATGTACTGCTTGAATTTTAGATTATAAACATTAAACAGTTTATTCTCTTTGTCAAGCTTTATTTGCGCCGAAGCATACTCAACCCTCATTTGGAGCAGATCCATCTTATTTGATAAATTCAGCTCATATCTTTTCGTCAACTCTTCAAGTTTAGATTTACTATATTCTAAATATGACTCTAATAAATTTATTTTATTTTTTGATTTTAAAACATCAATATATACGTTAAAAAGGTCTTGTGCCAACTTCTCTTTTTCAAGTTCGGCTCTAGTTTGGGAGTATTTGCTTCTCGATTCTTGCATATCCACTCTTGTGTAAACATCAGGATTGTAAACCGATTGTCTAGCCGTAAGTGAATAACTAATCAAACCTTGTCTTGTTGTGTTGTTTGACGGATTTGCCACATACTCTGACTTTTTATATGATGCGGATACATTTATTTGAGGATAAAGCTGCGCATCTTCTTGATTTATTTTTTCTTTGTCTGCTTCTGAGACGTAAACAGCCGAGCGGACACCGTTTGCATTTTCAAGAGCCAACTCATAAGCTCTTGAAAAATTTAAAACTTCAGCTTCCGCAGTGCCAAAAGAGAGCCCGACTAGAAACAAACAAAGTAGATATTTATTCTTCATTAAAGCTCCTGTCAATCATATCTGCAAAAGGTTTTACAAGATAACTGAGTGCCGTTCTGTCTCCTATTTTAATCATAACATCTGCGGGCATACCTGAAACAAGAACAAAGTCATACTCTTTGAGAAGTCGCATGCCATCTTTTGTTACTTCTATCTTTGCTTCATAATAAGGCATTTTGCTTGCTTCATCCATAAAAGCATCTGCCGATACATGAATAACTTTCCCCTCTATTGGATGTGCCTGTTGTATGTTAAATGCAGGAAACATGATATCCGCCAATAAACCAATTCTTACTTTGTCAATATCCGTAGTTTGCACTTTTGCTATGACTAAAAGTTTTGCATCTTGTGGAATAACCTCAAGCAGCGGTTTGCCTGGGCTTATAACACCACCGACCGTGTACAGGTTAAGCCCCAGTATCGTTCCATCTATCGGCGATGTGATAGTTGTTCTGCTTAAAACATCTTCATTTGCAATGATTTTGGATTTTAGGTCTGAAATACGTGTTTCTGCCTCTACAAATTTTTGTAAAGTTTCATTTTTAAACTCTTTCTCTCGTAAAAGTTTTTGTGTTTTAACTTCATTTATTTGCTCTTTTAGTTTTGCTATTTCAGATTTTGTATTCGCCAAATCTCCCTCAACCATATTTTGTTCGCGTTGGAGCTCTCTTATTTTTAGTTTGTCCACAAGTCTTTGCTTATACAAATCTTCCCACTCTAAAATCTCTTCAGAGATGGATTTCAACCTATTTTGTTTGCTGTTCACTAACGAGCTCAATCCATCAATTTGACTTTGGAGTTGCACTATTCGGTTGTTTGTGATTGCTGTTTCATCTTCAATAGATTTATTTGTTGAGATAAAAATATTTTTTTGGTTTTTTATCACATTTTCATCTGTCAACTCTCGTGGAAATTCTATATTAGCCAAAGAGTCTCTTTGTGCTTTAAGTCTTGAAAAAAGAGCTATAGCATCTTGATATTGCGCTCGCAAAATATCTAGCTGCGCTTTAATTTGCACATCACTTAACTTGATCAGAACCTGATCTTTTTTCACACTGTCGCCATCTTTGACGTAAATGGCTTCGACTATTCCGCCCTCTAAGTGCTGAATTGTTTTTTTACCAAAGTCTGCTGAAACTTTTCCACTTGCAACCGAAGAGCTTGCCAGCGGAGCAAAAGCCATCCAGCCTCCGATAAGTATAAATACTACAAAAATAAGCCCTAATCCAAAAGCAATTATTGAAGAGTCATCATGTGATGGCATTTTTATCTGTTTGTTGTCCATAATCTTTCCTAACTACTTGGTTTGCTTAGCGATATTTTTGGCGCAGCTTGCGGCGGCTGTTGCGGTTGCGGTTGCGGTTGCGGTTGCTGTTGTGCTTGAGCATTTGCAGCTTGGGCAGCAGCCATTTTAGATAAAACATCATTGGTATCGCCAAATGCCTCTAAAAGTCCATCTCTTATAACAGCCAGCTTATTTGTAACCTGCAATATACTCGGTCTGTGAGTAATAATGATAACCGTCGTGTTGCTCTCTTTTAAAATTCTTATAGCCTTTACCAGCGCCACTTCACCTTGGTCATCAAGATTTGAGTTTGGCTCATCAAGAACAACTAAAACAGGATTGTTATAGATAGCTCTTGCAAAACCTATTCGTTGTCTTTGTCCGCCCGAAAGAGATGCTCCACCGATGCCTATTTTTGTATCATAACCCTCTGGCAATCTTAAAATCATCTCATGAACGCCGGCTTTTTGTGCAGCTTCCACAACTTTAGTAGAATCCACTTCAGAAAATCGTGAAATATTTTGACTGATAGTTCCCTCAAAAAGTTCTATATCTTGCGGCAAGTAGCCTATGTACTGTCCCAAATCTACTTTATCCCATTGGTAAATATCTGCTTTGTCAAGTCTTGCTTTACCAGCTGCGAGTGGCCATAAACCTAAAATGATTCTCGCCAAAGACGATTTTCCGGCAGCACTTGGTCCGACTATGCCAACAACATCACCTTTGTTGATTTTCATAGATATACCTCTAATAGATGGCTGTTGCGCGTTTGGCGGGATTACGACTACGCCCTCTAAGAGTATTTCACCCTCTGGCGCAGGGAGCTTCATATACTCTTTATCTTTTGGGAAATTTTCAAGGAGTCCATCAAGCCTGTGGTACGATGTTCTCGCACTGCTAAAACCTTTCCAGCTTCCTATGATTAAATCCAATGGAGCCAAAGCTCTTCCCATAATAATAGAACCTGCTATCATCATACCGGCGCTTACCTCAGCTTGGATAGCAAGATATCCGCCTAGTCCCAGCATAAGTGACTGAAAAAGCATTCTCATACTTTTTGCTATATTTGACCAGATACCCGCCTTCTCACTTGCCTCATTTTGAGCATTTAAAAAAGCGTAATATTTCTCTCTCCAAAGAGCCTGAATATTTGCTTTCATACCCATAGCGTTGATAACTTCGGCATTTCTCAAATTTGAATCCACATAGCTTGTAGAGACCTGATTCATTATATTTGCTTCTTGAAGCTTCTCTTTTGTATCGTATTCGTTGAGTATGGTCAAAATAACAAGCACTATAGCAGCGAAAATAGCAAAATATCCAAACAACGGGTGGAACATAAAGAGTACCGCTATATAGATTGGCATCCACGGTGCATCAAAAAAAGCAAACAGACCGTTTCCTGTCATAAACTGTCTTATCTGAGTTAAATCTCTCAAAGGCATAGAGGACTCTTTTCCAGGCTGTTTGTTTGCCAAATCAAAAAGTGAGTCAAAAACTCTTTTGCTTAAAATATTATCTAACTTGTTTCCTACCCTCACAAGTATTTTAGATCTAACAATCTCCAAAAGAGCCATTGTTATAAACAAAACTACAACTATCAAGGTAAGCATGATGAGCGTATCTTCACTTCTGCTTGTAAGAACTCTGTCATAAAGTTGCAACATATATAAAGGTGGAACTAACATAAGCAAGTTTATAAAAAGACTGAAAAAACCAACTATAATGAATGATTTTTTAGATGCTAAAATAGCCTCTTTTAACTCTGAGTTTTTATTTTTTTGCTTATTTTGTGCTATATTTGCCATATAATTTCCTAACTTTGTCTTTGGTGAGCTATGTTAAACAGAGATTGAATATTCTCAAGCGATTTCAAATGAGCATCAATCATGCCGATAATCCCTTTTCTAACCCAGTCAGCCAAAATGTCATCGCTTAGTGCATTAAGCTTTTCTCTGCTTACGACTTTAAACCCGTTTACTAAGACTTTTTTCTCATCGCCCTCGCCTACAGAAATCTCTCTGTCTTCAAGGATTCCGCTCTGTGAAATAATTTTAACTACATTTTGAGTAACGCTCATCTGAGTGTCGTAAGAAGTTAAAAAATTAACAGCATGTTCTAATGTTTCAGACTTTTCGCCGTCTTTTTTAAAAAGCTGTTTGCCTTTTGATTTTGAAAAAAGTGAAGAGTCTTCATCTATAAGAATTACCTTTTGGTTTGGATTTTCTTTTGTGCTTGCCAAAGAGAACGGATATTTTCTCAAGTATGACGGTACATACGAAGTTACCCACTTTCCATTTGCATCTATTCCCAAAGAGTCGCCTCCAAGGGAAACAAGCGCTACCAAAGATGGATTTTCATCTGTTGTAAACACAACCGGAAAAACTGCACCTACCTGTGCTACTTCATTTGCTAAAACAGGTATATGAGTTACAGACTTTGCAAAATTTAAATCCGCCAAAGGGTTTATCTTTAACTCTTTATGTTTCTCTTTATCTAAAATAACTAAATTTTTATACATTTTTTTTCCTTTTATTATTTGTTCTTTTTTTGGACGGCCTCTGTCTTTTAGCAACAGAGTGATTCCTACTATTTTTTCAAGATTTTTTATGAACTCTAAGCTACCCGTAACATTCTGCTTTTCCAAACATTCAATTATAAACTCCGCTTTTTTATCATCTGCTTTGGCATTAAAAAAAGATGAATAGTTTTGCACTCTCTGCTCATCCGTAAACCCAAGTTTTTTATACAAACTGTGAAAAGAGACAATATCATCTTTTTTGTTATATAGATTTTTTCCAACACTGCTAAATACGTGTTCTTTAGGTGCAATATTTTCTATATAGACCATAATGTCAAAAATAAATTTAGCATTTTCTACAAGCGAAGATTTGAATCTCCCTTCCCATATAGTTCCACTTCTTTCATACTTTTTGTTAAAATAAGCTACATATTTTCTACCCAAACTCTGCATAAATTTAGATAAAGCATCTTCATGAGAAGGAGTTGCCAAAAACTCAAAAAAATGCGGCATCAAAATATAGGCATGAATAGCTAGGTCATGACTGCTAACACACTCTTGCAAGATAGCTCTAAATGCTTCATAGTCTGACCTATCTTGAAATATCGCAAGCTCATTTACGCTTTTTAGTATTACGTGCTGGGAAGAGTCCTTAACAAAAATCCTAACTTTTCGCGCCAAATCTATTCCTTAACTTACTTTCAAAATGAATTGTAGGAGAAAATAGCTTAAGTCTCTATTAAAATAACTCTGACACTATTTATTGTTATTTTAAATAGGTGCCATAGTCATTACCGTAACATTTCGTCATTGAGATTGCCACGGCTAAAGCCTCGCAATGACAAGTGAAGCAATCTCTCTCGGACTGCCACGGCTAAAGCCTCGCAGTGACCATATCAAAAATGATAAGATATTCCCCATCTGATGTTTGGTACGGCTGATTTTATGACTTGAAATATTTGCTGCAACATAAAACTATCCAAACTAGCCCTTGCTACTATGTTTTTAGAGCTTAATGTCAAAAGAGTCTGTTTTGAATCTTTATCAAAAGAGAAATTTACTTCCAGCAAAAGTTCTTCACTTGTTCGTAATAAGTCGAGATTGACATTGTCTGTTTTTGACACTGACTTGTTTTGTGTGTTGTCATTCATATCTGCTTGGGCTGCTATTTTAAAATCCAGCATACCGTAATGGTTTGTCATAAACTCTTCCGCTGAGGGAATTAAGTTTAGTATAAAATTTCTAGTTATCATAAAATCAACTCTGTTATGAATATCTTGATAGTTAATGGCAACTCTTATTCTGTCTTCAAGTTCATCATAGAGTGGCGTAAATGTGTTTGCTGTAATATTTTTTTTCATAAGCGAAATTGTACAGAAAATCAGTTTTGTTGAAGGTTAACAAGATAAAATTCTTTTCTATTTTTCGCCGACATAGCTCAGTTGGCTAGAGCAGCTGATTTGTAATCAGCAGGCCCGGGGTTCGAATCCTCGTGTCGGCACCACTTATTTATTTCCTAAATTAGCAAACTTCATAAAAAATTTCTAAAATTGTAAAACTTATTTTAATAAATAACTATTAATATTTTATCATAATTTTTCTATTATCTTTTCAGTGCTAATATTATTAAGGTTATTTAAATTAATAGAGGATATTAATATGGCAAATGGACAATATTTTTCAGCTTTAGTAAGGTTATATCATGCGAGCTTCGATAGAAGTTCCGACAATGCCGGTATGGCAAATTGGGCGACACAGCTAGCTAGTGGATCATTGAGTATTGCAGATGTTGCAGATGAGTTTATACAATCAGATGAGTTTATTTCTCTATATGGAGACAATGTTAGCGATGAAGACTTTGTTAACCTTCTTTATGCAAATGTTTTAAAACGTGAAGCTGATGAAGATGGTTTTAATGGTTGGCTTAATCAACTTAATAATGGAACATCAAGAAGTGATGTACTTCTTGGATTTTCCGACTCTGATGAACATGTACAAAGCACTGAAGTCGAATACGCTGATGAGCTTGATGAAGCGGAGCAAATAGAAATAGAAATTGAACAGAGCGACTCAACTGACTTAGAGGACTCAAATGAAAGTACCCATCAGAATCATTCAGATGAAGATGCACTTCACCTACTTTACGATGCTGCATTTAACAGATCTGCCGATGAAGAAGGACTTGGTAACTGGATAAGTATATTAGCTAGATCTGATATTTCTCTAGAAGATATAGCGGAGTCCTTTATAGAATCTGCAGAATTTCAAAATATCTATGGTGATAATGTATCTAATGACGATTTTATTGAAGCGTTATACGAGAACACACTAGACAGAGCTAGCGATACAGCAGGCAAGGCTAATTGGTTAGGTCAACTAGCATCAGGCGTGGCAAGAAGTGAACTGCTAACTGCCTTTTCTGAATCACAAGAACACGCAAATATTGTACTAGTAGGTACTGTTACAGATACAACTATAGAAACACCAGATGTTTCTATAGCATAAAATCTAAAAACAACTAGAGTCACTGCGAGGAACGGAGTGACGCGGCAGTCTGAGATAGAGAGAGACTGCTTCGCTTGTCATTGCGAGGCTTTAGCCGTGGCAATCTAAATGACGAAGAAGAGCAAGAGAGAGATTGCCGCGCTTCGCTCGTAATGACGAGAGTGGTGTTTCGCAATGACAAAGTGGCTTCGCTCACAATGACGGCTGTTTGTCATTGCGAGGCTTTAGCCGTGGCAATCTAAATGACGAGAGTGGTGTTTCGCAATGACGGCTGTTTGTCATTGCGAGGCTTTAGCCGTGGCAATCTAAATGACGGCTGTTTGTCATTGCGAGGCTTTAGCCGTGGCAATCTAAATGACGGTTGTTTGTCACTGCGAGGAACGGAGTGACGCGGCAGTCTGAGATAGAGAGAGACTGCTTCGCTTGTCATTGCGAGGCTTTAGCCGTGGCAATCTAAATGACGGGAAGTGGTCGTTCCCAAGCAGGAGCTTGGGAACGAGGGGATCTGACCCCATTGATTCGTTGTGTCCCTGCTATTGTTTGATTTGTCCTTACGCAAGCGACGTCAGGATAAAGTCGCCAGCCGCAGCTACCAGCGTGCCATTGACTACCCCCAGCAACTGAACTTCGTCGATATCAACAGTAGCGTCATTGTTAAGACTGGTAATCAAGTAGATGCCGGTATTATTGGCGCTATCAACAGCCACAACAAGAACTTCTGCGCCAGTTGTGAAGCCGGTGGTTATTGCACCAATCGCAGTTCTGAAAGCTGTGAAAGTTGTATCGTCGGCGAAGATGGCACCTAGAGCTGTCGACAGGAGAACCATCTCATCCGTAGTAGCGTTGACAGCCGTTCCTGCGCAATCTACTGCGGCGATAGTACCAAGGCTATTGTCGTCCAGTGCAGCGAACAACGTTCCACCAAACTGAATGTTGTCTACATTGATGGTGAAACCAGTGATCGCATCGTAACCTGTGTAGATTCCCGCTGCCGAGCCATCAGCTGCATCGGTGAATACAACAATATCGCTACCTCCACTCACTAGAGAAATCGTATCCGCCCCTGCACCGCCCTTGATAGTATCTGCACCCGCACCACCGGTGATGTTGTCCGCCGCTGCGCCACCGATAACAATGAAGCTGCCACTGGCTTCTACTGTGCCAGAGAAAGTCAGGGTATTGGCACCAGTTAGAGTACCACCATTAATCGTCAGTGTTGCACCAGCACCCACCAATGCATCTACAGTGGTAAGAGCATTGATCCCATCGAACAACGTAATGTTGGAATTACTATCAAACGTTGCGGCATCCAGAGAGGCTATGGTCAGCACCTCGCTAAGCGTCGCTGTGATGCCACCGGTAGTTGCGTTACTGATGGTGACCAGGTCGGCCACTGTCGTTGCGCCGGTTGCGGTCAGCGTTCCGGTGTGGCTGGTGATTCCATCAAACGCCAAGACCAAATTTGCCGCTGTATCCGAAAAGTTGGCGGCTATCGTTTGAGCATTGAGGGTGATCGAACCCGTGGTGGCCGCATTGATGGTTATCAGCTCGGCAACACTTGCTGCTACTCCGTCTGAGATTGTAAGCGTGTAAGCGCCCGTTGTGCCGGTCAAGGTTGCCAGGTTGACCGCGGTGTCGCTGATCGTGGCTGTGACAACGCCTGCTGTGGCAGTATCCAACGCGTTCGCTTGCGCTACTGTCGTTGCGCCGGTTGCGGTCAGTGTTCCGGTGTGGCTGGTGATTCCTGTAAACGCTGCTACCAGATCTGCCGCAGTACCCGACAAGTTGGCGGCTATCGTTTGTGCATTTAGGGTGATCGAACCCGTTGTGGCGGCATTGATCGCTTTTAGCTCGGCGAGGGTTGCTGCTACAGCGCCTGAGATTGTCAGCGTGTAATCGCCCGTTGTGCCGGTCAAGGTTGCCAGGTTGGCCGCCGTGTCGGAGATCGTCGCGGTTACCACCCCCGTCGTATTAGCATCGGCAGCGTTCGCCTGAGCGACGGTTACCGTACCCAACGAGATATCCGCAGCTGCTGCCGCTGCGGCTGCTGCTGCGGATGCGGCTGCGATTGCGGCTGCAGAAGCGGCGGCGGCTGTGGCTGCGGCTGCTGCTGCGACTGCTGCTGCGACTGCAGCTTCTGTTTGTAACAAAATAACAGACGCTAATGAGGCTGTGACAGTTAATTCATCCGCTGTGACACTTGCCATTACAGTTGTTGCATCAGCAACATCATTTAACCCTGCATCTGCATAAGCCAATCCTACTGTTGTCTTGTTAATTAAAACAGCACTATCACTACTACTGCCCGTGTCTGCAAGTGCACCATTGATAAGTGTCTGAATCATAGACTCTCTTGGCAAAGTGCCGTTATCAAGTTGTCCAACCCAGTACGCTAAACCACTTACATCTGCAGATCTACCGAACATATTTGAATACATTGATTGCACAAACTCCGTATTTGTTTGTGCTATAGGATAAAGTGCCGTCATCTCAGCACTTTGCATAAAAGCAGTTGCCATGTCCTCTAAGTTTGTAATCATGGTGTCATTCATCCAGTAACTCAAACCTGCAGCGTCCGGAGCTCTGTTAAATGATGCAACATATAATCTTGTAACATCTTCTCTTAATAATGCCATAGTGAATCCTTTTTTAATTTAATATTATTGTCTATATTATACATAATAATATTAAACCAACCTTAATGACATAGGAGAGCGTTATGTTAACAGAAAGAGAGAGATTGCTTCACTTGTCATTGCGAGGCTTTAACCGTGGCAATCTGAAGCGAAACCGTCACTGCGAGGAGCGTAGCGACGTGGCAGTCTGGAACGAAAAAAAAAGCCCCACCAACTCCTAAGAGAAAGTGAGGCTTTAGTTGAACTAGCTTTCGTATGCATTACCAAGCGGGAGCTTGGGAACGAGTAAAAGCCCCACCAACTCGTGAGAGAAGGTGAGGCTAAAAGTTTAAGCTTTCGTATGCATTACCAAGCAGGAGCTTGGGAACGAGTGAAACCGTCACTGCGAGGAGCGTAGCGACGTGGCAGTCTGGAACGAAAAAAAAATTAAGCGATATCAGCAAGAACGAATTCACCAACTAAATTAATACCAGTAAGAATCATCATAGTATCACCAGCATCAACTGAACCACTATCATTTTCATCGATTACAAGATATCCATTACCTGTAGCTGCAGCATTGTAAGCCATATAAGCATCATTAACACCAGCACCAAAAGTTAAAACAGCATCAGCAGCAACGATAAATGCAGCAAGGCCAGAGTCAGCAGCAGCAGCAAGAGCACCACCATCTGCAATTGTTACATTACCAGCACCAAGTGATGTTGTAATAACATCAGCAGCAGTTGTAAAGTCAACAATTCTGTCTGCAGTAGCAAGAGTAATACCTGTATCACCCCCTGCAACAACAAATGAATCAGTACCAAGTCCACCGGTCATCGTATCCGCGCCGAGGCCACCGGTGATTGTATCATTACCCAAGCTTCCTATGATAGTGTCGATGCCTGCACCCGTACTAACAGTGTTATTTTGTCCAGCAGCTGACGTCAATGTAATCGAATCAGCACCACCGGCTGTTGTAATCGTCTGAATACCTGCAAAAGCACTGGCTACAACAGTAACAGCACTACTGCTAGTACTTTGGATCGTCTGAGCCCCTGCTCCACTGATTGTTGCATTTACGGTAATAAGGCTTCCGCTTGTTGTAGTACCGATCGTCTGATCTCCTGCTCCAGTGATGCTTGCTGTCACTGTAGTAAGACCGACACCATTGATGGTCTGCGCACCGTCAGCCTGAGCTGTTGCAATCACTGTGGCAACACCTGTGCCCGTTACAATCGTGTGCGCACCAGCACCGATAGTTGTTGTTGTGATGGTTGCGGTCGGAGTATATCCCGTCATGTCGACAGTAATCGCACCTTCGAGCGTTTGCACACTCAAATCTGCACCTGTCGTGAATGCTGCGGCAAAATTAGCACCCGTGGTAACGGTTTGCGCACCAGCACCGGTTGAGTTAAACACAATCGTCTCAAAATCTGTTTTATTAGCCCAAAGACCGTCACCCGGTGTGCTAGCCTCAGCTCCCGTTGTGATATTGAGCGTATCTGTACCGTCACCACCAGCGAGAATATCGCCAGCTTGAAGCGTATAAGGTCCTGCTCCATTACCATAGGTACCATTAACAGTGTCAGGACCTGTTCCACCAGTAAACTGGTCCCCATCAGTCGAAGTTAGTTGGAAAGTATAGCCAGCTGCTTCTGCTGCGGCTGCGGCTGCTGCGGATGCTGCTGCGATTGCGGCTGCAGATGCTGCGGCTGCTGCTGCTGCTGCTGCTTCGATTGCTGCTGCGGCTGCTGCTGCTTCTGTTTGTAATGTAGTAACAGATGCTAACGCTACTGTAACCGTAGCTGGATCAGAAGTAACACTTGCCATTACAGCTGTTGCATCAGGAATATCGTTTAACCCTGCATCCGCATACGCTAATCCTACCGTTGTCTTGTTATTTAAAACATCTGCATCACCAACACTGCCTGTACCTGCGATTGCACCATTGATAAGTGTCTGAATCATAGATTCTTTTGGCAAAGTGCCGTTATCAAGTTGCTCAACCCAGTACGCTAAACCGCTTGCATCTGCAGCTCTGCCGAACATATTTGAATACATTGATTGCACAAACTCAGTATTGGTCTGTGCTATAGGATAAAGTGCCGTCATCTCAGCACTTTGCATAAAAGCAGTTGCCATGTCCTCTAAGTTTGTAATCATGGTGTCATTCATCCAATAACTCAAACCTGCAGCGTCTGGAGCTCTGTTAAATGATGCAACATATAATCTTGTAACATCTTCTCTTAATAATGCCATAGTGAATCCTTTTTTATTTTTATTTTTAAGTAAAACTTATTAGTCATTCTATACATACTAACGTTAAACCAACCTTAACGACAATGTACTGAAACTCTTGTTTCGCAGAATATAAAAAAGAATAGAAAGAAAAAGAGAGAGATTGCCGCGCTTCGCTCGCAATGACGGTCGGTTGTCACTGCGAGGAGTGAAACAACGTGGCAGTCTAACAAGTAGCCTGACACCCTTTATTTATTTTTTAATGAATACTTTTTGTTAACTGATTTGCAAACCATATAATAAATGCACTGCCAATCAAAATTATTGTAAACCCTGCAACTATATTTATATCAAGCATTTTCCATATCCTCATTTATTTTTTGCATTTTATGCCAAAGATTTAAAGCATAAATACCAAGTAAAAACACAACAATTAAACCTAATCCCGCAACTAAAATCATATACACTGCAATTTCGTGAATCAGTACTTTATAAGCAATAGTTCCAATAGCAGTTAATATTCCAAGGATAAAATACAACAATGCTTTAAAAACTTCCTTTAAATCTGATTTGGTTTCTTTTAGTTTATCAATTTTGCTCATAAAAAAATTATACACAAATAAATGTAAAAAAGAGGTTGGAGAAAATAAAAAAAGAATAGAAAGAAAAAGATAGAGATTGCCACGCTTGTCATTGCGAGGCTTTAGCCGTGGCAATCTCAATGACGGAAGTTGTCACGTGCCAAGGAGCGTAGCGACGTGGCAGTCTAATAAGTAGCCTGACACCCTTTTTCATTTTGTTTATTTTCAATTGCCCTTATTGTACTTTTATCCCGCTTATCTCTTTGACTGCATAATACAAAATACCTACGAATATAGCAACTAAGCTGATTATAACAACTGTACTCATTTACAAATCCTTTATAATTTTTGTTTGATTTCTTATTGCTTTGATTAAATAAACTAAGACAATAAGTCTACGAAAGAACCAACCCAAAAATAAAGATCTACATCATTAGTTTCTTCTTTATTTATAAGAGAACCAGTTAACACAACAACAAGCCCAACAACTATACTAAAAAACAATCTTAAATTATTTAATATTTCTTTTATTTCATCTAATTTTGCCATGGGTAGTTATACACCAATAAAAGTAAAATATAAAAGAATAGGAGATATTTATCTCAATAGGATCTGCATTACGTTAACAGAAAGAGAGAGATTGCCGCGCTTGTCATTGCGAGGCTTTAGCCGTGGCAATCTCAATGACAAAGTGGCTTCGCTCGCAATGACAGAAGCCGTCACTGCGAGGAGCAAAGCGACGCGGCAGTCTGAATAAGAAAAGAGCGCCTGACACCCTTTTTTTTAAACTCTCCAACCCGATGCATCGTGTTTGGCTAAATATACCAAAACTCCTAATGTCGCTGCTGCTAATATAAGTGCGAAAATTTCAACCATAATTATTCCTCCTTCTCAAGTTCTTCAAGTTTTTGCTCAATTTTCGTTTCAATATTTTTATAATAAAAAGCGATAAAAACGAATGCTGAGAATCCAATTCCACCGAGTATAA
>JAURYA010000146.1 GCA_030654155.1 Sulfurimonas sp.
AGGTGAAGATCGATTCCTCGGCTGAGAACACGATCGAGCTCCCGTTGCGTCCATGTGTTTCCCATAATCATGAATTTGGGGACACCAAATACAGACACGTTCAATATTATTTAAGCGGGACGAGTCGATTCAGGGAATACTTCCATCCCTCAATCTCGGGCACCGGCGGAAATTCACCGGATGCCGTACTGGAATACTGTTTTAAGTGGAACGACATACCGGGCGCTGACGAGAGTGTCATCCTGGATTTTCTCAGACATATTCGCCAAATTGACAATTCCACCGGAACCAGCATAAGCAAGAGCGCTGACGGATCGATCATAACCGTTACCGAAGGCGGCAAGAGTCTGGATTTGCGCCTCAACACAGACCAGAATGCCTTGATCGTGACCCTGCCCGGTTCCAGGACGTATATGTTTGTTCTCACGTTGGAGCAAGATGGAAAATTCTGTTTGAGAACCGATAAGATCAGCAGGCAGGGTCCGTTAATCAAAGCCAACATCCTGAACTCCGCACGTCCGCAGGCACCGAAGGTTCGGTATATACTGCCAACCTTTAGCTGGGAGCAGAAAACAGACAATAACAAGAACAGAGGTTGGAAAAGTTTTCAGAGAACGCGAAAGGGCGGTGGTTTGCGCGTTTACCTGGATCGGCCGTGGTATTCATCCGGCGATGGAGAGTTACTGGGAGTAACACTCTTTCCGCAACTAGTCCCCGAAGAGCTGAAATCCTACGTCACCCAATGGGGGATGGATCCCATCCGCGAGTCTAAAGTTCCCAAGGGCGGATTGAACATCGGGGATTTTGAAAATGTCGAACACGGAATGACAAATCTCAACCTTGATGAATTGTCAGGTCCGCAGGTCAATGTCGCCGGTTTTAAAGTCGAATTTAACCACGACCGTCAGCTTTGGTACAGTGATATCCAGATCGATTCTGACATCATGATATCCTACTACCCTTTTATTCGCCTTGCCCTGGCAAGGTACCAGCCGAACTCTATCGCCAATGCCCACCTGTCCAGAGTTGTGCTCACCGATTTTGTGCAGATTGCCAATGACCGGACCTTGAACATAGAGCTCAAACCCAAGGGAAAAGAGGTGCAAATCAGGGTAACGGGCAGGGCAACGGGAGACAGAGGGAGCAACAGGATTGAAGTGACCGTAGAGTCGCTTGCTCCGGGAGCAAATCCGGAGTTTGACTGGGTCAAGGTAGTCGAAACCAAGCAACAACCGAATCCCTACACCTTAGAACTGTCTCCGGTCAACGTCTCCACCTACCTGTGGAAATGGGAAGGAAACCTGAAACTGCCCAAAGAAAATTCGACACAGAGCTACAGGCTCGTCGTCTGCGAATATGAA
>JAURYA010000147.1 GCA_030654155.1 Sulfurimonas sp.
GAGTTTAAAAAAAACAGCAATCTAACTACTACAGTTAATTGCGAAAAAGCCACCATAGTTGTAATAGAAAATAAAGAAACCATAAAGCATGATGCTTGTAAAAATAAGCCTATTTTTGTACTTAACTATAATTTACTAAAAGATATTCCAAATAGTTTCGGTGCATTCTTTTGGAAAAAAGGCAGACCCAATATTGTAATAATAGAACCGCGAATAGAGTCTCAAAATATTAAAATTTCTAAAGAGCTGAATGCTTATGTAGAGGAAAAGGTATGGTAAAAAAGAAAGAGTTTATTATATTTTTTCTTCTCTTTTTACTTGCCCTTTTTTTTGTATATATTTACAATGATATTACAAAAGCAAAAAATGACATTTTCGACCGTATAGAAAATCATCAAATAGAGCAAATTTCATCCGTTTTACAGAACATTGAAAAAGATATAATGGACTCATCCGATATAAAAACTCCGGATGATCTGCTCTATATGTTCAGCAATGCTGCTATCAGAAAGCGTTATGAGCATATTGTCTCTCTAATGCTAACCTCAAATGTAAAATACGCCTATATTTTATACAAAGATGATAAAGATAGATTTAGATTCCTGCTGGATGCTTCAAAGAGTGATAAATCAGAATTTTATCAAAAATTTGATGTGACTTCTCCTGAATATAACACTGTTTACGAAGAGAAAAAACCTCAGGTTATCAAGCAGCACGACATTGAAAACCTCTATCTGACATATCTATACCCTATACTAAGCAATGGCAATGTTGTGGGGATATTCAGCATTGATATTACTACAAATATTCAAAAAATTATTTTAGAATCAATCAAGCCGCTTGAGACTTTTTTTGCTGTTTTAATTATTTTTATTCTTCTGTTAATGAGCATGACAATTATGCAGATTTTTCACTATTTTGTTACAAGAAAAAAGATATTTACGGACCCGCTTACAAAAACATTCAACAGAAATTATCTAGAAGAAATGTCTTCCATGTTAAACCTTGAACACTACTCTTTGGCGATGCTTGATCTTGATAAATTTAAAATCATAAATGACACATACGGACATAAAGCCGGCGACTATGTGCTCTCTTTGGCAAGTAAAATATTTAAAGACTCAATCAGAGACAGCGACATACTCATAAGATACGGAGGCGAGGAGTTTCTGCTTCTTATAAACAACAGAAGCAACAACAAAACAAATATAGATATATGCGAAAGGTTAAGAAGCAACATAAGCAAAGAGCGCTTTGTTTATGATGGGCACGAGATTAAAGTACATGTATCCATCGGTCTGCACAAACACCCATCTTTGGAAAAGAATCTGCAAGAGGCTATAAAAATAGCGGATGAGATGCTATATGTGGCTAAGAAAAGCGGAAGAAACAGAGTTATAACCTATGATGAAAAAGAACATACAAAAACATCCTCATCAACATCATCAAAAGATATAAGTTTTGTAAAAGAGGCTCTGGATGAAGAGCGCGTGCTATGCCATTTTCAACCTATTTACAACCATAGAAGCGGTGAAATTTTTAAATATGAGGCATTGGTAAGGATTGTCTCAAAAGATAACACTATTATCTCACCTATACAATTTTTACCGCAACTAAAACATACAAATATGCACTACAAACTGACTCAAAGAATTCTGCTTATTGTATTTGAAAAATTTAAAAACAACCAAAAGCTTGTAAGCATAAACATAAATTTCTCAGACCTTATGAATCCTGACATCGAAGAGACCATCATTAAACATCTAAGGGAGAATCACCACCTTGCATCTAGGGTTACTTTTGAAATTTTAGAGAGTGATGAGATTGATGATGTAGAGCTTTTCAAACAAAAGATAAGCCTTCTGCATTCACTAAAAGCAAAAGTTTCTATTGATGATTTTGGAAGCGGCTACTCTAACTTTAAAACAATTATTGATGTTGAAGCCAATTTTCTTAAAATAGACGGCTCACTGATTAAAAACATTGATACAAACAACAAAGACTTTAGAGTTGTGAAAAGCATTATACACTTTGCTTCGCAGAGCAATATGCAGACCATTGCAGAGTTTGTGCACTCAAAAGATGTTTATGAGAAGCTGTTGCTGCTGGATATTGACTACATGCAAGGCTTTTATATCTCTGCGCCAAAAGCGACTCTTGTAGAGAAAGAGGAACTTTTTAAAGCAACTTTTTAAATAATTTGTTTATCTTCTCGTTTGCTTTTTCTATAACTTTTTTACCGGCTTCTGATTTTAAAAACTTCTCCAAATCCACCCTTACCTTTGGAGAGTCTATGTCTCCATGTAAATTTGCGCTTATGCTGTCTTGTTTTGCCTGAATGGTTATGTCAGAATCCATCTGCTGAGTTTTTGTATTTATTTTTGTATCTTTGGTTTTGATAGAAGCCTCTTTTGAACGCAAATCAAGAGAAACGAGAAAATTGTCTTTATCTATCTTTGTTCCAATATCGCCATTAAAATTCTCTCTGTACATGTCAAACTTGACATACTCTTTTATTAAGTCAAATGTTTGATTTTTTGCAAATACTGCATTTACGACATGCCCGCTAAACACCCCTTTCTCCTTAGCCATATTGTAATCTAGTTTTGCATTTAAACTTGAAGCAAAAAGCTCATGATATGTCAACATGTAGAAGAGCTGCGTAGTTTGTATGTTGCTTAAATCAGCGTGAAAATCATCATTATGGAGTTTGGCATCAAGCTTTCCGCCTGCAACTTTTGTATGAAAACTAAAATCCAAATCTTTGGCTTTTGAGAACTCTCCATTTGCGACTAATGCACCCTTCATGTGTTGGTCAATTAGAAAATATAGTTTCTCCAAACTGGCAATATTAATCACATAGTCACTCTTTAATGAGCTCTCTTCTATGTTGTATTTTGCATTTTTTATATCAATATTTGCTATATTTGAATTAAAATCAACTTTTGTATCTACGCTATTGCCGTTTAATGTGCTAGTTGCAGTTGCATTATAAGTTGTTGTTGGCATAGGGGATTTAAACTCATGACTCTTTGTCAGATACTTTGAGTCAAGCAGACCTTTTGTTATTGTTGTCGTGATTTTTCCCTCTAGTGTACCGCTTCGCGCATCTTTTATATCTGCATCCGCAAAAAGAACTCCATCTGTATAGTGAGGTTCCTTTAACATGTACAAAAATTTTGCAATGTCAAGATTTGCTACTTTAGCTTTTATTGATGCCGGCGCAAAATCTTTCAAGAGGGCTTCAAATGTCGTATCAGACGAAGCCAAATCACTCTTACCGCTAACTACAAGGTTCTCTTTAGTTCCTTTTAGCACTCCGCTTACTCTTAATGCCCCTCTAACATCTGCATCGGTAAGAGGCTTCAAAACTTCCAGCTCTTTAATGTCGAGCGAGTATTTAATGTCTGCACGAAAAGGCTCCGGCACCACTATACCTGAGCTGCTTATCTTAAATAGGTTTGATGCAAAATCGTAGTTGTAATCTGCCTCATCTCCATTCAGTTTCGCATCAAGGTTCATAGAAAATGAGGTTTTTGGTATGGTTACATTAAAATCACTCTTCATAAATTCAGGATTTATATTTCCATTTTTAGTGCTTAAAACTATATCTCCGTCCATCAGGTGCGGAGTTATATTTTTAAAATTTATATCCAAATCTATGTCGGCAGTTGCATATGGATTTTGGGCACCCAAATATAGCAGAGAAGCCAGTTTTGCGTTTTTCATCTGAGCGATTATCGAGGTTGGATTTAAATCAGTCAGTTCTACATGATACGATGTATTGCTCTCACCGACATCGCTTTTACCGTTTATCTCAAAAAAAGCCAAATTACCCTTTGCACTTCCGTCTGTATAAAGTACTCCCTTTAGCGCAGTTGTTGTAAACGGCTCTAAACTCTCTAAATTTTTAAGACTAACTTCATACGAGAGGTCAAAAGCCTTTGAAAATAGAGAGTACTCTCCTTTTGCCTTTAAAATATTTTCTCTGTTTATCTCTAAAACTATCTCAAAATAGCTCATGCCAAGCGAAAAAGTCTCTAATTTGCTATCCAACTTGGTCTGCTCTTTTATCTTAGCCTCTATGATTGGTTTTAGCAAACTGTTACCAAGCGGCGTAAAAGCAACCACATAAAGAGTTACCGCTAACGTTGCCAATATAACGCCAAGCCAAGCTAAATATTTCATAATATCTCCAATAAATTTGTTTTATAATGATACTATATAACAAGAGGATAGTAAAAGTTTTTTAATAAATTAATAGTTGATATTAATAGGCTCAACTTTATTAACAAAAAAGATTTAACTTTCACTTGACATTGTTACACTCAATATGTATAATTATGTCATCTTTTTAGATAAGGAGTAATTTAACAGCTATGTCAAAAGAAAATAAAGAAGAACTTCAGACTGAGCCTCAGGTTAGTAAAGAGGAAAAAGTGGAGTCAAGTGAAGCTACCGCGGAAGCCGAAGCTGTTGAAAATGAGTTTAATCTTTTGCAAGAGGAGCTGGCTTCTCTAAAAGACAAGTACGCTCGTGTTCATGCAGATTTTGATAATATCAAAAAAAGATTAGAAAAAGAGAAATACACGGCAGTCGACTATGCAAACGAAAAATTTGCAAAAGATATGATTCCCGTTATGGATGCGCTTCAAATGGCTCTCTCTTCTGCCTCAAATGCAACTGACCAGACTGGGCACCAAGAAAAATTAAAAGAGGGCATCGAACTCACACTTAAGCAACTAACAACTGCTTTGGAAAAACATGGGGTAACGATGGTTTCTCACGATGAGCCCTTTGATCCAAACATTCACAATGCTATACAAAGTGTAGATAGCGATACACTTGAGAGCGGGCAGATAGTTCAGACGTTTCAGACAGGTTACAAATATAAAGAGAGACCGCTTCGCGAAGCGATGGTAGTAGTTGCAAACTAGTTATTGGAACGATATTTGGAAGTAATTCCAAATATCTACGCTAGGCGCTGTGCCACTAAAGTACAAAAATGCTTTCGGCATTTTCACTTAGAGCGCGGTAATAAATAAAATCAAATTAAGGACAAAAAAATGAGCAAAGTAATAGGTATAGATTTAGGAACAACAAATTCATGTGTTGCGGTTTATGAGGGCGGTGAAGCAAAAATCATCCCAAACAAAGAGGGTAAAAACACAACTCCCTCAATAGTTGCTTTCACGGATAAAGGCGAAGTTTTAGTAGGCGACCCTGCAAAACGTCAAGCAATTACAAACCCGCACAAGACAATCTCTTCAATCAAGAGAATTATGGGTCTTATGATGAATGAGGAGAATGCAAAAGCTGCTCACGACAAGGTA
>JAURYA010000150.1 GCA_030654155.1 Sulfurimonas sp.
GTTCTGTTTGTGGCAATCATGGCTAGCGGTTGTGGTGAGACATGGAAAGGTGCAAAAAAAGACACGAGTGAGAATGTTGAGAAGAGCAAAGACAAGGTCAATGACGGGGCTAAATATATAGAGAAAAAAACCGATTGATTCTAGGTTACGGCGGGTTTAAAATTAAACCCCCGTGAATGAATCTCCACTTTTATAACGGAGAGTAAGCGGTAGTGCTACTTAGCCTTCGGTCTAAAAGCCTTTATAACATCCTCGTTTGTTTCTATATATGGACCTTCTATAAGGTCTATGCAGTACGGAACGGCGGGGAAAACCGCATCTAAACACTCTCTTATAGACTTCGGTTTGCCGGGTAGATTTATGATTAGGCTTTTGCCTCTTATACCAGCACTCTGACGAGAGAGGATTGCTGTCGGTACATACTGCAGGCTTACCTGACGCATAAGCTCGCCAAATCCAGGCATCATCTTTTGGCAAACGTTCTCAGTTGCCTCAGGTGTTACGTCACGAAGCGCAGGACCTGTTCCGCCTGTGGTAACTACCAAACAGCACTCCTCGCTATCGCAAAGCTCTATCATGGTGTGTTCTATCACATCCTGCTCATCAGGGATACATCTGTAAACTATCTCAAATTTGCTCTTTAAATAATCCTTCATCGTATCTTGAATCGCAACTCCCGATATATCTTCATATATTCCCTTGCTTGCTCTGTCGCTTGCCGTTATAACGCCTATTTTTATTTTATTCATATATTATCTCCTAATTTGTTAGCAAAAAATGATTTGCATCTTTTATGTATGTCACCGTTGCAACCTCTAAAAAAAACTCCCTTGCTCCGTCAACATCTATAATTCTGTCTTCCCCGCCCAGATAAACCTCAATCTTTACGCCTCTATTGACGATACTTTTGAGCTCATCCTTGTTCCACACATAATAGAGCAGCTCTGCTAACTCTTCTGCGCTGTTCTCATCATGTTCAACTACCTTTTTTTCATACGGCAAAAAACATAACGAAATAAACTCCTTTAGATAAGCATCTCTGTTTTTTCTATATCCAAGCAGTTGGAGCTTTTTAAACTTCTCATCTTTGGTTTGAAAAAATGCAGGAGAGATGAGTTGCAATGTATCCACTCTTTTTTTAAGCTCCAACTGCTCTTTTACATGTTCAAATGCTTCTATAGCCCCGTAGCTAAATCCGCAGACAGAGTATTCGCTTCTGTTTATATAATCACTAAAACAATACTCTTCATTTTTTAAAGAAAACCCGCTATAAAACTTCATCTAGCCGCTTTTTTACATCCGCTTTAGTAATGCTTTCTCTCTCGTTTAAAACATTCTCTACATACTTCATAACGCTCTGCAGAGACTCTAAAAGATTTCTCGTCTCATCATAAAGTTTTTTCATCAAAATCTCTTTTTCATGCTCAGTAGGGATGAGAGATGAGCCCATCCCATAATCTCCAATCATCATTTGAACTATCTCTTTTGCCTCGTCCAAATCACCTTTTGCGCTGCTGGCATGCTCGTTGTATTTGATATTACATGCAACAATTCCTGCTAAAAGCATCTTAACTCTGGATTCCAGCTCATGCTTGATAAGAGGCTCGTCGGTTGATGGAGTAAGCTTCTCGTTTGATAACAACAGTTTCTCAAACGGCAAGTCAAAGTAGGTAGCGCAGATTACTTTTGCCGCTTGATAGGTAACACGATACTGTTTTTGCTTTTCACTGAGTATCTGCAACTTTTTCTTTCCAAACATAACCTTGTCTTTTACCTGATGAAAATGCTCTATTGTCACCTGAAAATCATGTTGTCTTATTGCAAGAAGCGAAGCCTCGTTCACGAGCGTTGCCAAAGATGCGCCGTTAAATCCGACGGTCATATTTGCTATTGAATTGACATCCAAATCATGCGGCACTTTATCCAAATATTTAGATAAAATCGACGCTCTCTCTTTGTTTGTAGGAAGTTCTACAAACACCCTTCTGTCAAATCTGCCCGCACGCAAAAGCGCTGAATCTAAAACATCTATCTTGTTTGTAGCCGCTATTACGATAACTCCGCTAGAGTTTTCAAACCCGTCCATCTCAGTTAATAGCTGATTTAACGTGGCCTCTCTCTCATCATTTCTCTGCCCGTCTCTCTTTTTACCGACAGCATCAATCTCGTCGATAAAAATTATGGACGGAGAGTTGTTTTTAGCCGCCACAAAAAGTTCATGAACCCTTTTAGCACCCATACCTACATATATCTGCACGAAAGAGGCACCGCTTTGATAGTAAAAAGGGACACCTGCGGCATTTGCAACTGCTTTGGCTATCATAGTCTTGCCGACACCTGGAGGTCCAACCAAAAGAACTCCGCGAGGCATTCTTGCACCAAAACTTTTGTATCTTTTTGGTTTTTTCATAAAGTCGATAATCTCTTCAAGCTCTATTTTTACGTCGCTTATTCCGCCGATATCGCTAAATGTAACATCACTTTTTATGGATACTATTGGCTGTGAATGCTCAAGAGAGGATTTAAATCTACCCTCATTTACCTTTTCTGCATCAAAAACTCTGTTCTTTTGCAGCCATCTAAACGCAAGCGTGCCAAGTCCCATAAACAAAATAAAAAAGAGAAGATAGATGATTATGTTTGAGCTGTTTTTTACCTTTACCTCATAGTCTGCAAGCATCTTCGGAGATAGCTGAGAGGATGCAATCTTATATACATCCTTATCTGTTTTAAGATATATGAAATCCTTTGAAGATACAACGCTCTTAACACTATGATTTTCTAAAATAGCGGTTGCGTCTTTCAGAGAGATATCATCTGCGTTGTCTCTTAAAATGGCGAACAGAACAAGTATGAGAATTAAAAAAGCCGATGCGTAAAGAGCTACCCTGTTTGACTTAGACTCTGCCATAATTAGACTCCTCTTTTACTTCATATTCTTTAATATTTACCCAGTTACCGACCAAATCTTCATCAGACTCAATCATGATTTTATTAAAGTGCTGATCATATCCGATGAAAAATCCATCCTTTTGACTCTCGATAAGAACGTCAAGTTCGCCGCCAAAAGCTTTTCTAAACTCAAAGTTTTTAGCCTTAACTACATCTTCCAGCTCATGAAGTCTCTCTTTTGCTACTTTACCGCCGACTTCTGGCTTCATAGTCGCCGATGGTGTGCCGTCACGCTTGGAGTATGTAAATGCATGCAGATGTGTTAGCGGCAACTCTTTTACATTTCTCATGGCCTCATCCCAAAGTTCTCTGCTCTCTCCAGGATGACCTGTAATAAAATCGGTTCCTATCGCAAAACCTTTGCCTGCAAGGAGTTCAAAAAGCTCTCTGTCTTGTTTGTACATGTTTCTTCTGTTCATAAACTTTAACATCTGAGGCGAAGTGTGCTGAAGCGCTATATGAAGATGACGTTCTAGCCACGGTTCATCTAAAATCTCTTTAAATTCATCGGTTATCTGAATCGGCTCTACGCTTCCAAGTCTTATGCGTCTTACTCCGCGGATTTGTGAAATTTTCTTCATAAGAGAGGCGATTGAGCTATCTGTTTTTTGACCGTAGCTTCCGACATTTGTCCCCGTTAAAATGAACTCTCCAAAACCGTTAGCACCAAGTCTTCTTATCTGCTCCAGTATCTTCTCTTCGTTCATACTTCTTGCATCGCCGCGAACATAAGGAATTATGCAGTAAGAACAACGAAAATTACACCCCTCTTGAATCTTTATAAACGCTCTGCTCTTACCGATAAAATCATCAACTACGCTCTCATCAATATGGTTCAAATCTCCAGGCTCGTAATAAGGCTTCTCACGGCCAAGCATCTCGTCTATTTTCTCTTTTTCACTCTGTCCAAACACGCCTGAAACTCTGCCCTGCTCCAGCAGTTTTTCACCTTTTGTATGAGCCCCGCAGCCTGTTAGAAACACTTTTGCGCCGCTGCTGTTTTCTACGTGTGAAATGTATGAGCGGACATGTGAATCCGCTCCGTTTGTAACCGTACAAGAGTTAACGACAATCATGTCAGCTTCGCTCTCATTTTCAGTAACGTCATACTCCTGCATAGCGCTCATCATAACTTGAGAGTCATAAAGATTTGTTCTGCATCCAAAGGTTTTAAAATATACTTTTTTTTTCATCTACACTGCTTCATCTGTTGCAAATGGCGGAGCTTTTTTAGCAGACTGCTCCAGATGGAGCATTTGGGTTGGGTATGCTATGGTTATATCATCCTCCGCCAGAAAAGCATCTACAATCTCGGTTGATATTACGCTTCTTAGCGTGAGCGTTGCATAAGCATTTGTTAAATACCATGCACTTATATTTATGCCGTTGGGAGCTATAAACGAGAAGATTCTCGGCTCCACATTGCTGTTTTTAAGACTGTAATCGCTTCTTAATTTATTTAGTTGTTTTCTCGTAATATCAGTGTAGCCTTTTGAGAACTTTTTGGTTATCTCTTTGGCTAAATGGATAGCTTTTTTGTGGTTTGAGTCGTATGTAATGGTTATATCAATGCCGTCCCAAACTGTTTTTAGCGAGCTGTGCGTGTAGTTTGCTATCATTCTTGTAAATACATAGTTGTTTGGTATAAAAATTATTCTGCCGGCTCTTCTGTTTTGTAAAACTGTCGTTAGCGTTACATCTTCCAAAAGCGTCATGCGCAGCAGTGAGATGTCCATAACATCCCCTACAAATGTCGTTCCATCCATATCTACACGGATTCTGTCGCCGACATGTATGCTTCCGCCAAAAACTATTACCAGCCAGCCGAGTATGCTCATAAACCAGTCTTTCATGGCAATAGCGATACCGGCAGATGCAAATCCAAGAATTGTAACAAGATAACTTACATTTTCTATATAACTAAAAAAGAGAATCAAGATTATCAGTGTAAAATTAATAAAAGTGATAATTTTATTTGCCATATAAAATCGTTCATTATCGGTTATATACTTCTTAATAAAAAGCTTAAGTAAAAAGAAGATAATAAAGACAACCAGAACTATTACGCTGATTTTAACAAATTTAACTATCTGAGACTCAACATCTTTGTTGATGTTTATCTCTATAATCTCCAATCTTTTTTGATAAACATCGGCTGTAACCTTCATAGTGTCGAGTGCAGATTCAAATCTCTCCAACTGTTTTATCTTCGGTTCTAGCTGTTCTTTGTATCTATGCTCTGGGTCGATAGCTTCTATCTGATTATAAATATGTATCTCAGTTCTTAAAAGTGCAATCAGCTGAGCCAGCTCATCTTTTTTCAGTAGATAATCACTAAAGCCTTTGTCTAGGGTTTTTATAAGCGAAATACCTACAAAAATATCAATTGGATTTGTAATGGATGGGATTTCATCTATATTTGGCGGTGTTAAAAGTATTGAAAACGGAGAACTGTCTTTTTTCTTCAATTTCTCAATTTGTGACGTTAAAATTTTTTCTCGCGCTATCAATGCGCTTAATTCATCTATTTCACTAAGAGTTTTATCTCTCTTTTTTTGAAGATAGTTTATCCTCTCTACAATTTTATCCAGACTCTCTCTTACTTCCAAAGATGTAAGGTACGAGGCATAACTTTTCATCCAAACACTATCTTTTTTTGCTATTTTCTCTTCAATATCTTTTAGCTCTAAGATGTACTGTGCGATTTTCTCTTTTATTATATTTTCTTCAGCAATTCTAATCTGCTCAAGCTCTTGCTCGCTTACTTTCGCCGCACCTTTTACTGCCTCAGAGTGCAGCAGCGAGAACGTAAGCAGTAGGTAAAAAAATATTTTTTTCATTACATTTTTCCAAATTTATTTAAAACACACATGACCGTTCCAACATCTACTTTGTCGGTAATAACTACATCGCCGATTCCAAGAGGAAGTATAAACGTTATTGCGGAGTCCGAGCTTTTCTTGTCCAAAAAGAAAGTCTCATAAAATCTTTTGACATCATCTATCATGTAGCTTGTCGGCAGATTGTATTTTTCCAAAAGTGCCTTAACTCTAAGCGTCTCTTTTTCACTCATCAGATTCATTTTAACTGCCAACTCATTTGCCATAACCATACCGATGGCAACAGCCTCGCCATGTAAAAATCTTTTATACGCGGTTTCGTTTTCAATAACATGTCCAAATGTATGTCCATAATTTAGGGCAGCTCTTAGTCCCTGCTCTTTTTCATCTTGAGAGACAACATCGGCTTTGGTTTGCACTGCTTGTTTTATAGCCTCTTGCAAAATTTCCGGTTTTTTCAAATCAGCAACTTCTAAAAACTCAAAAAAATCTTTGTTAAAAGTCACTGCCATCTTAACTATTTCTGCAACTCCTGCGCCAAACTCTCTCTCGGGAAGAGTTGTCAAGAAGTGCGGGTCGATGTAAACAGCTTTTGGCTGATGAAATGCGCCGATAAGGTTTTTTCCATAATTGTTGTTCATACCGGTTTTTCCGCCGACACTCGCATCAACTTGAGAAAGAAGAGTGGTTGGAATCTGAATGAAGTCAATTCCTCTTTGATAGATACTAGCCGCATATCCCGTCATATCGCCGATAACGCCGCCGCCAAAAGCAATAAGCATAGATTTGCGATTAAAACGATGTTCAAAAAGAGAGTTCAAAATCGTGTCAATGCTCTCTTGATTTTTATACTCCTCGCCATCTTTTAAAGTTATGACATGTAACTCTTTTGCGCTGATTTTACTAAGAAGATAATCAAGATGCAATTTTGAAATTGTTGGGTTGGTAACCACTGCCACCTTTGTGTCAAAATGTATCTTTGGGAGCGTATCTATGGTTATATCGTATGAGTTGTCTACAATTTTTTTAAGAGCTATGTGTACCTGCATTATTGTTCCAAAAATTTAATTAAATAAGTGGATATATAATACTTTAAAAAGAATAAAAAGCGGCTAAATCACTACCCTTAAATCTGTACAGGTATAAAAATTTGATGCTTACTATCAAGTTTGTGGTAAAGTCTTTCACTGTCGGTAGATAAAAAAGAGTATATTTTTCTATTTGTCAATTTTTTTGTAAAAGGCAAAATTTGAATAAAATCACCTTTGTTTTTTAATTTTTTAATTGGGTTTTCACCCTCTTTTATAACTTTAATGCTTTTTGAAAAAATTGTAGATAAGTTGTAATAGTGCTCTATTACCTGCTCTTTGGCATCTTGATGTTCATTTATATAGTTATAAAGTTCTATATTTAAGCCCATCTGTTCTGAGATATCAAAGATTGTAGATGAAATTTTTTCCAAATCACGATTTTCACCAAGGATTACAGCAGCGTCTTTTACAGATGAGAGTTTCTTATCCGCAATTTTTAGAACAGGAACATGCGCCTGATAAAGGGTTGTTCTTGTTTGATAATCTTCAAACATCTCGTTTGGAACAATAACCAAACCTGCATGATAGGTTTTAATATCGTTAAAAAAACTCACTTTCAAATTCACGCTGTCATAGTTAATATCTATAACAATATTCTCGGCTCTATACTTTTTAATTTTCCAAATAACATCAATATCGTTTGGATTTACTATCTTTATGATTAAAGTATGTCCGAATTTTTTATGTATGAAAATTGCTCTATCTATAAATTTTTCTACTTTTTTATGGTTCAATAAATCCATATCAAGATAGATATAAATATTTGAACCAAACGGCTCAGGAAACTGCCCCAGCTCTCTTTTTATAGCTTTATAGACCGATCTAAGCACGGCAGGGTCACCGACTAAAACCAAAAGGTCGTTAGGCTGAATCATTCTGCGGCGGTTTGGCATAATCAGTTTTCTGTTTCTGTATATTGCAACAATACGCCACTCTTTTTGCTCAATCACCCCGATATGTTTATAGACAAAAGAGCTTCCAAACGGAACTAAAACTTCCATTATCTCGCCCTCGCCTATCCCGACATTCTGTGCGATTACGGGAACATTCGGCAGATAGTCAATAAGTCTGGAGGAGAGAATCTCTTTTGAGTTGATTAAAACAACATTTGAATCTTCATTTTTCAGCTTCCATTTGTTTAAAACAATAATGCGAAGCTGTTTTTTTATACTTCTGATATTTTTTATCGTATGTTCAACATCCATAGGATTGTCCATAACGACTATGGCTTGCGCAAACTCCATTTTTAGCAAATTGGCAAGTTTGTACAAGCTGGTAGGATCAAACTCATAAAATTTAAAGCGTGAAGGGTTTACATTTTTATATTTTTTAGGTTTAGTTTGTACGACATAGTATATATTTTCGCTTGTGTATGTATCTATAACTCTGTTTATAAAGTGTTCTGCTACTTCGCCATCACCGATAATTAATATTTTTTTCATATGTGTCTTCTAAATTTTTTTCGACAGTATATCATTAATAATTTTTATAACTATCTTTTAGATATCTGCGTAGCATTAACCCACATCTCTTTTTTGGCTATTTTGTATTTTTTATTTTCATAATAGCCTGATATCTTTATCCAACGGCTACTCATCATGCTCGATGTAAAAACTCTGCCGCTCTTCCACTCTCCAATCTTCTTGCCATTAATTGAATCATAAATCGCACTGTCTTCTCTCAGGCGAAAAGAGCTGCTGCTAAATTTTATAATTTTATCTTCATCCAATGCTTCTTCTTGATACTCTTTTTTCATCATTAATTTTGGAAAAGTATCTTCATCGCCACATTCAGAACTATTGTTAAATAGATTTTTATCTATATTTTGTTTGATTTTTAAGATTTTTTGCTGTTTTAATATTAACTTTTGTAATTCTGCAATTTTTTCAATTAACTTTTTATTTTCCGCCTCTAAATCTCTGTTTTGGATATCTGCTGAGTGTAAAAAAGAAAATATCATTAAAGCAATAACTATAATTTTCATAAACTGTTATCCTTTTTTAGTCAATTTTACACCCATTTCCACATGATGAGTATATGGAAACTGATCAAACAGAGCTAAATCTTCAACCAGATGTGTTTGACACAAAATTGTCAAATCCCTAGCTAAAGTCTCAGGGTTGCAAGATATATATATTATATTCTCATATCTTGAAGCAAATCTACATGTCGCTTCATCCATTCCGCTTCTTGGAGGATCTACAAATATAGTGTGGATGTCATAAGTGTTGATATCTATATCTTTCATTCTGTTAAAATCTCTCACGCCATCAAGAGCCTGCACAAACTCTTCGACGCTCATGCGCACAAACTCTATGTTTTGCACGCCGTTTAAAGCCATATTTGTCTTAGCCGCGTTGATAGATGATTTTGATATCTCTGTCGCCAAAACTTTTGCGAATTTTTTTGCAAAAGGTATAGTAAAGTTTCCCGCGCCGCAGTATAGTTCAAGCAAGTCCGCATCTGTATGGGAGAGGTTTTTAAGAGCCCATGAAATCATCTGCTCATTTACTTTAGAGTTTGGCTGAGTAAAACTGTTTTCTATGTAGTTAAATCTAAACTCTTCGCCATCAACATTTAAAATCTCTGTTATATAATCCTGCCCTACAACAACTTTTTGCCCTCTGCTTCGCCCTATAATGTGTATATTAAGCTCAGAAGCGATTTTTGCGGCAATCTCTCTCCAACCAGAGTCCAATGTTCTATGATAAAGAAGCGAAACTACTATTTCTCCGCTATTTGAGCTTAAAAAATCAACACCAAAGAGTTTAAAACCTATACCGTTTTCCTCTATGGCTTTTAAAAGTTTTGGCATCAGAGCAAATATCGGCATACTAACTTGCGGGCACTCATCAACAAATATTACGCCGTTTTTCTCTATGTTATTCATTGTATAGTGAAGAGTATCATTATCGTGCCAAATCTTAAACTCGCTTCTTGAGCGATAGTTGCTGAGTGGTGATCTAAAAACTGATATTTCACCGCTATAAAAAGGACTGAATCTGTCTCTATTTAACTCTACTTTTAAAGAGAGCTGATTCTCATATCCGCCTTCATAAACTATGCAAGCACCGCACTTGCCAAAATATTTACAATTCACATTATCTTCTTTATCGTTTATTTTATTGAAGCTATTAAATTGCCAATGAGTAGATTCCACCCATCTATTAGAATAAAAATAAGTATTTTAAAGGGCAGCGCAATCATAATAGGTGGCAACATCATCATACCCATAGACATAAGGATGGATGCAACAACCATGTCAATTACCAAAAACGGCAAAAATAGTAAAAATCCTATCTCAAAAGCAGTTTTAAGCTCACTTATTACAAATGCGGGAATTACTATGGAGAGAGGTACATCTGCAACTGTTGCCGGATTTTCCATCTTTCTTATTCTTAGAAACAGAGCCAAATCCTTCTCTCTTGTATTTCTAATCATAAAGTTTTTAAACGGCAGAGTAGTTTTATCAAACGCCTCTTCATACCCTATTTTCTTCTCTACGTACGGTTTTATGCCATCTTCGTAAGCTTTTATGCCGACAGGCTCCATTACGAAAAAAGTTAAAATCATAGCAAGCATAACAAGAAGCTGAGTCGGAGGGACTTGCTGAGTACCAAGAGCTTGTCTTAGAAAGCCAAATACAATGACAAATCTTGTAAAAGTTGTCATTACAAGCACCATACTAGGCGCTAAAAATAGCAGTGTAAGAAGAACAAGTACATTCAGTGAGCTAACAAGCTGTTGCGGAGAATCTGGAGCGGATAGCTCGAAATTCATAGTTGGGATTGTTACTGATTCAGCCCCAAATATAGGGATTATGCCCAATCCTAAAATTAATAAAAAAAATCTTAACATTATCTAATTTCTGCCTTGCCCAAAACTGCTTTTTTAATTTTTCATCAGGCTTTGAGTCAAATACCTTATACAAAATATTGGGCTTATAATACCACAAAAAATATTAGCCTCCACATTAAAAGGGGATTTTTCTCAATTTAATTTCAAATATAAGAGCCAGAGGGTATAATTTTGACAATTAACCAAAAGAGTCGTTTGACTCTTTTTTTTGCCGTAAGGCAAAGCTTTAGTGACTGAATATAATTTGGACCTTGTTCAAATTATATGAGATTTAATAGTAGGAGAAAAAATGAACAAAAATAAAATAAGTATTGTA
>JAURYA010000151.1 GCA_030654155.1 Sulfurimonas sp.
GCCGGAGTATGGCAGTGAACCCAACCCTGAGTATGGACGATATTGGTCACACCAGCACCAGTACCCCCAACCGGGAACTTGTTTCCACGGCTGGCCAGATCATCTAACAACGGTTGAACCTTGGCCTTTGCATCGACCATAAATTCGATGTTGTTCCGAGTGGTAAAACGCAGAAAGCCCTCACAATGTTTATCGGCAATCTCGCAGACCTCGCGGATGAACTCAACAGAAACAAGACGGGCACCGCCAACACGCACGGTATAAACCTCAGCCCCGGTCTCTGACTTATGCATCAGGACGCCTGGCTGAGTAATCTCATGCCACAGCCATTTGCCTTTGTTTTCTTTGATGACAGGTGGAAAAAATTGTTCATAGTGGGGTGGGCCCAAATCTGAGATTCGGCCTTCCATTGGTTTGTCGGGATTATAACCCATGATTAATCTCCTTATTTTATATATGGGGAAAGTATTCAGATCAAACTGTATTAGGCAGCGTGACGAGCACGGAACTCCTCAACATTACGCTCAAAACCACCTTCCACCTCTTCCTCTCTCCAAAATACGTATGGATTTGAACGAGGCTCTTTTACATGCTGCGGAATCGGTTCGATTTCCATTACTTTCAGGAAGTGAGGCAGACCAAGACGCTGCATGGTCTCCCCAACGCGCTCCCGGTTCTTGCCAATTTCCATCCACCAATCCCAGACCTTCTCAATAAATTCAACCAACTCTTCAAATTCGTTGTCGGCAGACATTTTCATGAAGGGAACGATAAGAGTTGCAAACTGGGCACCATCAAGAATCGGGGCTTTGGCTCCGACACAGATGGAAGCACCGGTATCTACACCCGGGCGTAGAGCACGCGGCATAACATTGATGCAATGCATGCAGCGAGTGCACTCAGTGTTATCAATCTTCAGCTCACCACCTTCCATCCACATGCACTGGGTCGGACAAAGGTCAACAACCTCTTTCTCAATGCTGAACTTACCCCAATCACGGCCACTGTGGGCACCACCATTTGACGGATAATTACCGGCAATATACTCTTTTACGGCAGCCTGATCGATGCGGATCTCATCTCTCCAGGTACCGATTACGGCAATATCGGAGCGGGCAATAGCGGCGACACAATCATTCG
>JAURYA010000013.1 GCA_030654155.1 Sulfurimonas sp.
TTAAAGTATCTGTTTGCGTAGTCGCACATTGTGTCGGACATCTCATAAAGGTGTCTATATATCCAGTCGTTTGAGTGGTTCAGCCAGACATCAAAGTAGCCTTTGTCTCCCCAAGATGAGGGGTGCGGAACCGCTTCTTGATTTTGCGGGTACCGGTTTAGGTATTGCAGCGGAGTGATGGATTTTATAACTTTATGTTTGGATATCTCATTAAACATGTTATATAAAAATTCAGTACCTTCAAACCACCAATGCCCAAAGAGTTCTGCATCGTATGGAGACACTATGACGGGGAGCCTATCCATCGTAGAACCTATTTGGTTTATCTGCATTTCTCTGTTGAAGTGAAAATTCTGCGCATGTTCTATAGTTTTTTGCAGTGCGGCAGATGGGTCGTAAATCTCTTTGTGGTCGCTCTTTCCTGTAATCTTATAATACTTAAAGCCGGTAAATATCCTTATGCCGTCTGGATTGATATAATCTTTTATGTATTCAAAATCAAGGTCATATCCGATATCTCGGTAAAAATCACGATAACAAAAATCACCCGGATAACCATCTTTTGAGCTCCAGACTTGTTTGGATGATTCATTGTCTCTTGCAAATACCGCTACTTTGTTCGGCGTTACTATCGGCGCATAGACACCGTTTTTTGGGGTTGGAGTCGCATAAGCTAAACCGTGGGTGTCCAAAATAAAAAACTCAATCCCGCAACTCTTTAGTATGGCATCCAACGACTCATAGTAAGCACACTCGGGGAGCCAGATGCCCTTTGGAGCTTTGTTGAAATGTTTTTTATGAGACTCTACGGCAACTTCTATCTGCGCTATGACTGCTTGTTTATTTACAGATAACAGCGGTAAAAAACCGTGTGTCGCGCCGCAAGTAATAATCTCGATTAAATTTTTGTCATAAAAGTATCTGTAGCCGTTTAAAATCTTTTTGTTTAAAAAGCCATCAAAAAACTCTTTTGTCTGAGTAAAAAAATCCAGATAAAATTTTGCGACATTGTAGCAGTCGCTGTTTTTGGTTCTCGTGAGCTCTTTTTCCCCTAATTCTATAAGGTTTTGCAGATAGTTTTCATATTTCTGCATAAGATGTTCGTCATCAAGCATTTCCGCTAAAGGCGGAGTTACGGAGACGGTTAGGGCAAACTCTATATTTTCCTCTTCAAGTTTTTTCAGTCTCTGTAAAAGCGGTATATAGCACTCCGTAATAGCCTCAAACAACCAGCGCTCTTCTAAGAAATTCTCATGTCGGGGGTGTTTTACAAACGGCAAGTGAGAGTGAAGAACGGGTATCCAGTATCCTTTTATCATCTATTTGCCTCCCAGCAGAGTTGAAGTGTAGATTAAATCATCGCGCGTGCTCTCTGGAGTGTTTTGCTGTGTTCCTATAATATTTGAGCTTGAAATATATTGACTCTTGGCGCCGACGTTTAAAAAGAGTTTTACATATAAGGATTTGTGGTCTGATTCGTGGTTTATGTAGTAGTTGCTTATTGCAAAAGAGGAGCTAAACTCTATAATCTCATGATTTGTCGCGTCAAAAAGTTTGAAAGAGAGCTGCACATCTTTTGGGTCGATGCCGAATTTCTCGAGTGTTTTGTCCGTAATCTCCCAGTATACAAAGGAGCTGTTTGGATTTATAGGAAGCAGTACAAGCTTGTCTTTATTGTACCTCTGCTCAATCAATTCATCTGTAAAATTCATCTCCGGTTCCTTTAACTATTTTTATCATACATGTTAACGTAATACTCATGCGCCATTTTGCCTGAATCAAAGGCATTTATGGTATCAATCATAGAATTTTTCATAATACTCACCCATTTTTTACTATCTTTATAGTAGAGCGGAATTATCTCACTGGATAAAATATCCATGAGATTTGTATTATCTATAGAGTCCTGCTCCTCAATCGGCAAAGTAGGATCCGTTGCTGGGATTGTGAAGCAGTTGACGCCATGTTTTTCAAATTCAGGATGCCATCCATCAAGTGTGGAGAGATTTACTGCACCGTTCATAGCAGCGCTCATGCCGCTGGTTCCGCTTGCTTCTTTTGTGATTCTTGGGGTGTTTAGCCAGATGTCTGCTCCTTTTTTAAGCATCATTGACAAGCCGAGTTCATAGCCCAGTAAAACGGCTACATTTTTTAGGTTGCTGCTTATATAGTTTATTTCGTTAAAGATGTTTATGGCGCCGCTGTCAAATGGGTACGGCTTTCCCGCCCAGATAATTTGAACAGGCATGTCCTGATTTTCAACAAGCTCTAAAAACTTTTTCAAATCATATTTTAAGAGACCGGGTCGTTTGTATTCGGCAAATCTTCTTGCCCAGACAATAGTTAAAATATTTGGGTCAAACATCTTGCCTGTTTGATTTGCCACTTCATCAAAAAGCACCCTTTTTAGATGTTTTTTTCTGGCTTCAAGTTCATAATCCTCATGCTCGTCAAGCGCCGTTAGAACTCCTTTGTCTGCCCAATATCTTCTGTTTTGAGCGTTTGTTATATGTATGATTTCAGATCTGTTTTGAACATGCGACCACATTTTGTTTGCTATTTTTGTATGAATCAGTGAGACTCCATTTGAAATTTTTGCAGCTTTTAGAGCGCCGATTGTCAGATTGAAGATATCGCCCTTACTTTCCGTGAATTGTTGGATTTCATCTATGGATAACTCCGCAAAAAATCCCATTTTATGAAGCAGTGCTGTCCTGTGCTCTTCATTTCCCGCAGCTTCAGGGGTATGTGTCGTAAAAACTATTTTTTGTTGCAGTGCGTCAAAGGTTTTGCATTTTTTGTATAACTCAAATACGACGGGAAGAGCATGCCCCTCGTTAATATGGTAGATTTTTGGCTTTATATGCAGTGCCTCAAGCACTTTGGCCCCTCCGATACCAAGAACTATCTCTTGCGCTATTCTTGTCTCTTCGTCAGCATCATAAAGCCTATGGGTTATTGTTCTGCTCAAATAGTCGTTATCTTCTATGTCAGTTGAGAGCAGTATAACGGGAGCGGTGTTAAATATCTCGCTCTCTAGTAAAAAAGGCTTTACTTTAACTATTTTGGAGTTTATAACTACATCAACGCTTATCTCTAAATCTTTTAGGAAGTAGTATTTTTTCCTTCTAAATTCTATTTTAAGGTTTCTATCTTTATCTCTCGCTTGGTCATAGTATCCATAGCTCCAGAGTATCCCGACACCTATCATGTTCTGCCCTAAATCATAAGCGCTTCTCATGTGCGAACCGGCTAAAAATCCAAGTCCTCCGCCGTAAAGCTTAAGCGCTTGATGTATCGCAAACTCCATTGAAAAGTATGCTACGCTTGTGGCGTATTTTTCATTTATGTTGTAGGATATAAAATTTGACATCTCTAACCTTTTGATAGTATTTTCAGACCTTCTATATTAGCATCGTCAATATCTGAAACAGATATTTTTAATTCGCTCCTGATTGCTTTAAAAGAGCTGTTATTGTACTCCTCTTTTAGAAAATCCAAAATAAATGGATTGTTTTTCACAACGGCGCCGCCTAAAATAAACAGATCCGGATTAAATAAGTTAAGCACGGTGTGAAACGCAAATGCCAAGCCATCTAAAAACTCTTTTTTTGTAGCTTCGTCTGCATGCTCAAACGTGCCTTTAAGAGCCTTGCCGCTTACGCAAAGCTCCATACAATCATCTCTGCCGCAGCCGCACTTCAAACCCTTTTTTCTAAAGGGAGTATGACCTATTTCGCCGGCTATGTTGTCTCTGCCCCTTAAGATTTTACCGCCGATAACAAAGGCGCTTCCAAAGCCTGTGCCTATATAAAAAAGAGCCAGAACATCTGCGTCTTTGTGTCTTGAATACTCATAAACAGCGGCACAATTAAGGTCGTTTTCTAAAAAAATTTCAATATTATATTTGTCGTAAAAATAGTGTCCCAAATCAAAATTTTGTATCTTTATATTTGGCGCTGATAATATTTTGCCGTTTTTTACCTGTCCTGCAAAAGAGATATAAATTTTTCTGATATTTTTTTCCAAATTTATTTGGGTTTCTAAAAACGATATCAACTCTATATCCACGCTTTTTAGAGTAAAGAGTTTGCCTTCTTCAAGGGCGTATCTAAAGTTTGTTCCGCCGAAATCTATGTAGAGATTCATTTGTAAACTTTCATGTACTCTTTAGCGGAGTGCTTCCATGAGTTATCTACGCTCATATTGTGTTTTGCAAATTTAATATACTTTTTTTGGCTTGAGTACAGAGAGA
>JAURYA010000020.1 GCA_030654155.1 Sulfurimonas sp.
GTGGTATCTGCAATGTTACAACATTTCAGCTTTTCCAAATATAAGAGTTCAATATGGAAAAAGGACTGTGTTTTATAATTATAGGAAATCCTATACGAATGGTGTCATGAAGACATGTGAACAGTATAAACGGTGCTCTGAAATAGAATGAGTGGCTCTCTGGTTTAGATTTGGACAATATAAAGGAAAAGTTATGAATAACATGAAAAAAACTACACTCAAATCTTTAAAAAATAAAATAATCACTCAAAAAGAGATGCATTCTACCGCAATGAATGTTGCGATGTCAGCAGCTGTTTTGCTCGCTACGAGTATTCCACTGTTTGCATCGGATACAGACGATAAAATTGAATCGTCATTTAAAAAAAGTTATGTGTATAAAACTTATCTAAAAGACGAGCACATTGCTATCAAGTCTAAAGACGGAGCGGTTACCTTGTCCGGCGATGTTTTAGACGAAACGCATAAACCAATGGCACAGGATACGGTTGAAGCGTTGCCTGGGGTTAAAAGTGTTGACAATAATATCGTCATCAAAAACGATAAGTCCGATACGTGGCTTAAGATGAAAATTCAAACAGCACTTTTGTTTCACAGCAATGTAAGAGCCAGTAAAACAGAAGTATCTGTAAAAAATGGAGTTGTCACCCTCAAAGGTAAAGCGCAAAGCCAAGCCCAAAAAGAACTTACTACTCAATACACCAAAGATGTTGAAGGGGTAAAAGAGGTAAAGAACGAAATGACAATGGCTAAACCTTCACAAACCATAGGTGACAAAATCGATGATGCTTCGATCACTGCTCAGGTAAAAATGACATTGATGATGCACAAATCTACCGGAGCAATCCGAACCAATGTTACCACTACCGATGGAGTGGTAACACTAAGCGGTCAAGCTAAAAATGATGCTGAACGTGATTTAGTCACAAAACTTGCTGAAGATGTTGAGGGCGTAAATGATGTCGTCAACAAAATGACAATTGAATAATATGCAAAAGGAGTCAAATATGCTGTGGACAATAGCGGTAATTTTAATAGTTTTATGGGCTTTAGGCTTAGTCACTAGTTTCACATTGGGTGGATTCATCCACTTGTTGCTCGTGCTTGCAATCATTGTTATTCTTATCAGAGTGATTCAGGGACGAAGAGTGCTCTAGAGAGCGAAAAAACAGCGTTTAATGACGCTAATTTAAAAGGATAAATGATGAAAAAAATACTTTTAGTGGCTTTGCTTGCCGGTTGTGGATTAATGGGTGCGGACAATGTTCCGTATATCGGGGTGAGTGTTGGAAATGCTGAGTTAAAAACCAGTGTTGACATAGTTAATTTTGAGTCTAAAAATGACGATACCCATTATACAGCTACATTAGGACAGTATGTGGGTGACAACGGTCGTGTGTCACTCTCTTATACCTATGTCGAACCAACCGGAAATGTGCAAAACAGTGACGCTGCATCGTTGGCATTTGACTTCATTCTTCCGGTTATAGACAACACGCTTTTACTCTATGTCGGGCCGGTTATCGGTTATACCCGATTTGAAGAAGAAGCTGCTGGTCTTAAACGGGATCTTAGCGGAATACACTATGGTGGACAAGCGGGTGCAATCGTTCGTATTGTAAATAATATCGAAATCGAAGGCGGTTATCGTTATTTGGTTGAAACGGGTAAAGATACTGTTTTAGGAGTTGATGTGGAAGCAGATAATCTTCGAATGTGGTATGCCGGTGTTAATTTTCGCTTTTAACTAAACAAAAAAAGTTAGGTAGCACAAGGTACTTAGTCCTTGTGATTGTAATTATTCTAGTTCGTGTTATCCAAGGCAGGCGGATATAAAGAGCCTCAAAGGGCTCTTCATAAAAAGCTAAAACGACTAAACTCACAAAATAAGAGGAAACCAATATGAGCACAAAAGATGCATACAAACAAAAAATAGAGGCAGAGTTGGAGCTAGTAAAGGCCAATTTAGAGGTGTTAAAAGCAAAAGCAAAAAGTGCTACCGCTGATATTCAAATCAACTACTCCAAAGAGATTGAAACCATAGAAAAGAACTACGCCATCGTGCAATCAAAACTTGGTGAACTCGGTGAGGTCGGTGAAGGGGCATGGGAGCATCTTAAAAAAGATATTGAAAATAGTTGGGATTCACTTCGTGCATATGCAAATAAAAATTCCTGATAACATCAGCGAAATCAAAAAGGATCTAAAATGAAAAAAAGTTTAACATTTATAATGCTTCTGTTCGTGGTATTCGTGGCCAGTGGTTGTGAGAAGACAAGTGATGGTGCAAAAAAAGATACGAAAGACAATGCTGAGTGGAGCAAGGACAAGGTCAATGACGGGGCTAAATATATAGAGAAAAAAACCGACTGATTCCAAACAATAGGGCTTCATGCCCTTTGGTGAGTTTATGGCTACCTAAATTAATACAGGAGAACTATTATGAGCACAATAGAAACATACACACAAGAAATTGAAGCCGCGTTGGATCTTGCACGGGAAAAATTAGTTGAGCTTAAAGCAAAGATAAGAGGTTTTTCGGATTTAGAGCGTCTTAACTCTGTCGATGAAGTCGAGGGACTAGAGAAGATAGCTAGTGACATCAGAACTAAGATAAAAGAACTGGATAAAGATGTGAAAGATTCTTGGGAACAAATCAAAGGCGATATTGATAGCTCTCAAAACAAAATAGACGAAGCTTTTGCAAGGTTAAACAGGGCAATGGTCTAGAGTCTGATGAAAAAACATGTATTGATAAGTTTAATTGTAGGGGTGGCGTTTTTGGCAGGTCATGTCGGAGCAAAAGAGATAAGTCTCGACGCGGGAGAAACATACCGTCAGGGAAACCTCACCGTCACATGCGGTCAACCCTTAACTGATGATATAGCTTTGGCTCTCAATGACTGCCAGTACTGGGATAATTTTAATAAAAAGTGCTTGTTTGAAATGACGACTTATACATACAAAAATCTCGAATGCGTTGAAGAATGTCAGTACTGGGAAAAGTTTAACAACACCTGCTATTATCAGACAAAGTGTTCTTTCCACCAGACCCAGAAGTCATTTGTGCGAACCACATGCGATAAGTTTGACGACTTCAAAAATACCTGTGTGAAAACAAGTGATATAAAAATAGGGCCTTGATGCAAGAAAAATGGGAGGAAATTTATGAATGAGTCAACCATGATGTTATGGTCTATTTTCAAATGAGCTATCAAGTGGGTGGATATGCTCTTTTTATACCTAGAAAAAATCTTACACATCTTGATATGAAAGTAGAAGATGCTTTAAGATTTGTTATAACTGCCGGTATCTCGAATGAAAATGGAGATAAAAAAGAAAATAAGGTGGCGGACAAAAGGAAGCACAAATAGTTACTAACAGTATGCTACAAACTTAACTACATATGCAGATATCATCTCTGCCCTTGACATACCAAATAAACTATTAATCTTGACAGCCTATATACAACTAGAACTCAAGAGACTGCCTGATCTGCCAATACTCAACTATTACTTTGAGATAAACTGCTCTTCACTAATTTTTTATTTAAGCACAATATTAGCAATTTTTCCCTACTCTACAAAAAATTATATATAAAGAATTTAACATGTCAAACAGATTAAAATTTGAAGATTCTCCATACCTGCAGCAACATAAAGATAACCCTGTAGATTGGTATCCATGGTGCGATGAAGCCTTTGAGAAGGCAAAAAAAGAGAACAAAGCCATCTTTATCTCCATCGGGTACAGCTCATGCCACTGGTGTCATGTTATGGAGGAGAAAGTATTTGAAAACCAAGAATGCGCAGATATATTAAATGAGAGTTTTATCTGCATAAAGGTTGACCGTGAGGAACGCCCCGACATCGACAAGCACTATCAGGAGGTGTACATGCTACTAAACCGCAGAAGCGGCGGCTGGCCAACTTCCATCTTCTGCACCCCTGATAACAAACCTTTTTTTGCGGGGACTTATATAGCGCCTGAATCAAGAGAGGAAAGCATCGAAGGGATGGGATTTATTGAGCTTAGCAAACTCATAGCTGACAAAATTTCAAAATATGATGAACAGATACTTAAAAATGCAAATGAAATAGAGAGTTTTTTAAACCACAAAGAGCACCCAAAAGAGGCAACCGTTTTAAAAGAGGATTTTGTTAAAAATTTTATACTTCAGG
The DNA here is from genome assembly GCA_030654155.1 of Sulfurimonas sp. Taxonomy (GTDB): domain Bacteria; phylum Campylobacterota; class Campylobacteria; order Campylobacterales; family Sulfurimonadaceae; genus Sulfurimonas. The sequence continues at coordinate 4,182 of JAURYA010000020.1, forward strand.
TAAAAAACAACTACGACACGCTCTACGGCGGCTTCTCTGTCGCTCCGAAATTTCCGCATGCAAGCACGCTTGGAACGCTTCTTATTATAGACAAACTCTATGATGACAAATCCGCAAAGGCGATGGTTTTAAATACGCTGCAAAATATGAAAAAAGGAGGCATGTATGATTTGATTGATGGCGGATTTTGCCGTTACAGCGTTGACGATAAGTGGCTTGTTCCGCACTTTGAGAAGATGCTATACGACAACGCCCTACTCTGCGAAATATATACAAATGCCTACCTGACATACAAGGACGAGAGTTTTTTACATGTAGCAAAAGAGATTGCAGACTTTTGGCATAACCACATGAGCGAAGATGGGCTCTTTTATAGTGCGAGCGATGCCGACAGCGAGGGCGAAGAGGGAACATACTTTATATACGGCTACGATGAAGTTTATAAACTGCTCTCAGACAACGGATACACAAATATAGATGAGATTTTGGAAAAACTAAGTATTACCGTTGATGGCAACTTTGAGGGAAAAAACATAGTCAGATTTAAAGAGGAGCAAGCGCCTAAAGATTTTGAAAATATAAAGTTTTTGCTAAGAGGATTAAGGGCTGGGAGGGAGTATCCATTTATTGACAAGAAAATCCAGACTTCATGGTCGAGTATGATGATAAAGTCTCTTTTTAACCTAGGCAAGATTGATTACATGTATAAACAAAGAGCTCTAAAAAGTCTTGACGCACTGCTTGATACGATGTTTATAGAGGGCAAACTTTACCACACGACTTTGATTCATAAAACCCCAAAAGTAGAAGCGTTTTTAGAGGATTATGCATTTTTGGCTCAAGCTCTCATTGAAGCATTTGGCGCAACACAGGATGAACTCTATCTCATCCGCGCACAGCACTTTGCAAATATGGCGCTAGAGAGATTTTATGACAAAGGCACATGGAGATTCAGCGTAGGTGCGTTTGAGACAAAAGCGGAAATCTCGGACAATACCTACACAAGCTCTGTTGCGATTATGGTTGATGTTCTGCTATCCCTTGGCACACTTTTAGAAGATGACAAATACAGCCACTTCGCATTTAAAACTATGGAGTACAATTCTTATGAACTGGGAAGACGTCCTGTTATTTACCCATACATGTTACGTCAGATGTTAAGATATCTAAAGGGTGAGAGAGTTATAAAATCAAACCTGAAAAACTTAGAGTCAAATGCACTTGAGCTTGCCTCTTTAGAGTATCCGTTTATCCAAAAAAAAGCCTCTGATGATGACTTTTTTATGATTTGCGGGGCTAAAAGCTGTTTTGCCACAACGCAAAACCCTAATGAAATCAATGATATAATCAAAAAAACTTTTTAGGAAAAAATAATGAATAGTATGAAACTTGGCGTAAACATCGACCATGTAGCGGTTTTAAGAGAGGCTAGACGTGTCAATGACCCAGACATCTTAAATGCTCTTTACGTTGCATGCGCTAGTGGTGCTGACCAAATAACTATCCATCTAAGAGAAGACAGACGCCATATTCAAGACGTCGATGCCTTCAACATTATGAAACACTCTACTCTGCCAGTAAACCTTGAGTGCTCCATCAATAGAGCTATTTTAAATATAGTAACAGACCTGAAGCCGCACCGTGCGACTCTGGTTCCTGAAAAGAGAGAGGAAGTGACAACCGAGGGCGGACTTGACGTCATGGGACATGAAGATGAAATCTCCTATGCTATTGAGCTGTTGCACGACTACATCATCCCTGTTTCGCTCTTTATCGACCCAACCATCGAAGCGGTGAAGATGTCAAAAAAGCTCGGTGCCGAGATGGTTGAGCTTCATACGGGAGCTTTTGCAAATATCTATGCGATGCTCTACTCATCGCTCTCTCATTCAAACCACTCACTAAAAGAGTTGGAACTTCCTCGTCACGAGTTGGCTATAAAACTTGAAAAATCTATCGCAGACATTACGGCAGCCGCAAAACATGCCAAAAAGATAGGTTTGGAAGTCGCAGCAGGACACGGACTAAACTACCACAATGTCCACGAGATGATGAAGATTGCGGAGATTACGGAGCTAAACATAGGTCAAAGTATTGTTGCAAGAAGCGTATTTAGCGGCTTGGCAGAAGCGGTAAAAGAGATGAAGAGACTTACTACAAGATGAAACCACGCATAGCCGTAAGTATAGGCGATTTAAACGGAGTCGGAATAGAGATAGCCCTTAAAGCCCACAAAGAAGTCTCTAAACTCTGTGCTCCAATCTACTGCATAAATTCCTACATGTTAAATCAGGCATGTGAACTTTTGGATGTTTCTATTCCCTCCGATTTTGCGCTGCATGAGGTCGATGGAAGCTTTAACATAAGAGAGGGGTGTGTAGATAAAGATGCAGGAAAATACTCTTATAATTCATTTTTAAGCGCCATCAAACTTTGTGAGGCAAAAGAGGCTGACGCCGTTGTAACAATGCCGATTCACAAAGAGGCGTGGATGCTCTCAGGTTTGCACTACAAAGGGCATACGGACATGCTTAGAGATTATTTCAAAAGAGATGCTATTATGATGCTTGGGTGCGAGAAGATGTTTGTGGCTCTCTACACCGAACATATTCCGCTAAAAGATGTGGCATCATCCGTGCAGTATAAAAAGCTAAAACAGTTCTTTTTAAATCTGCATGAAGCCATACCAAAAGAGAGTATTGCTGTTCTTGGTTTAAATCCGCATGCCGGCGATAACGGAGTGTTGGGAAATGAAGAGCTTAGAATTACAAAAGCAATAAATAGCGCAAATAAAAAGATAGGTTTTGAGCAGTTTGTAGGTCCGGTTGTGCCTGACACCGCTTTTACTCCGCACGCTAGAGAAAAGTTTAGATACTTTGTGGCGATGTATCACGACCAAGGTTTAGCGCCTCTAAAAGCGCTCTACTTTGATGAAAGCATAAATGTTTCACTTAATCTGCCGATAATTAGAACTTCGGTAGACCACGGAACAGCATTTGACATCGCCTACATGGGTAAAGCAAACACTCTTAGCTACGTAAATGCAATCAAGAGCGCACTTGATTTTACAACATCTCTTTAACAATCAAATACTCTGATTAAACATAGATTGCTTCGTCGCAGGCTTCTCGCAATGACGGTCATCGCGAACCACATTGTCATTGCGAGCGAAGCGCGGCAATCTAAAAGCATAATTATTTAGAAAGTTCACTCATACAAAACGAACGATTCTGAATGAGTGTGAAAAGAAATTTACTATTTAAGTGGTTCTACCTTGCAAAGAATAGCTTCTATCTTAGTTTTAAACGCTATCCCAGCCTCGCTCCAAGTTTTTCCTTCATGAAGGTCAAAGCAAGCCTTGTTTATTGATGAGAGAGCTTTGTTTGCGCTAAAATCTAAAATATCAATCACTCCTTTTGCCTCAAAAACATCATTGCTGAAGCTGTATGTCATAGGAACTGTTTTTTTAACGCCGTTCATCTCTACCTCAACGCTTACAATACCAGTTCTAGGTGCATCTTTTACTTTTTTATCTGATTGAATATCCACTATTTTTGCATTGATATTTTTGTCACTCATCATGCCGAAGAAAAATTTAGCAAGCTTCTCGTCACGCCCCTCATTTTTTGAATTTACGCTAGAAGTGTCTATTTTAACAGTTGAGCCTACCAAAATTGAGCGAAAATTCTCCCCGCTCTTTGCGACAGGCGTATAAACTACGCTATCAAAAACTCCGCCTACACCTACCTTTTTATCCGTTTTATAACCTATCCAGCTAACCTCGAGAGCGCCCACTTGAGCCAACTCACAACCGCTCTTCTGACTTGCATTTGCGCCAGATACTACAAAAAGCACCATAAGTGCGGAGATAATTACATTTTTCATTTTAATCCTTGACATTATTTTGACAGAGTATAGCCTCTATTTCTTTTTAAACTTCTCTATTTTGAAATAGAATGATATTTTTAAAGTTATGTTTAACTATTGTAAGACCGAGCTTGGCCGCGATATGCTCAAATGTGTTGATATTGAAAAATCCTATATGCGTAACATCTCTAATATACCACCATTTAAAAAACTCATCATCGTTATCTGGATGAAAAGCGCTCATCAGCAAAATATAGCCGTTTTTTTCTACATGCAGAAGCAGCTCTTTTAAAATCTCAAGCGGGTTTTGCAAATGTTCAAAAACCTCTGTTGAGAGAATAAGGTCATACTTTTTGCCATCGTAAACTTTTTGCGGAAAATAAAAGAGGTCATATCTGTCGCAGGCAATAGCGTTTCTCTCAAGAAGTATAGGCAGTACCTCGCCCTCGCCGCATCCAAAATCAAGCGCACTTTTTATGCCATCTTTGTGAGGCATAACAAACTCCTCTATCAAATCCTCAAACATCTTTACATAACCGAGAGATTCAAGAGTGTTGTGATGCTTGTCGTAATG
>JAURYA010000023.1 GCA_030654155.1 Sulfurimonas sp.
GGCGGAAAAATAGGAGCCGATGGGTTAGAGGGGCTTTTAAAGATAGCTAAAAAATATGAGATTACGGCCATAAGAGCGACGACAACGCAGAATTTTGTCATTACCGATTTGCCGAGCGAAAATGCCCTCTTAGCGGCAAAAGAGCTCGAGACCATGAGTATTGATGTAAAACCATCTCCTTTTAAGGCAAGAACCCTCTCTTGCACAGGGATAAATTTTTGTAAATACGGCATCTCAGAGACAAAGGATTTGGCGACAAAACTGGTGGAACATCTGGAGAGAAAATTTCCGCATTTTGAGGAGCGCCTCTCTTTTAGCGTCAACGGATGTCCAAACTCATGCGCTCATCCTCATATCGTTGATATAGGGTTATTGGGATGTAAAGTAAAACATAACGGTGAACTTGTTTCCGGTTTTGAGCTTCTCTTAGGGGGCAACTTGGAGGGAGATGAGAGCAGTTTTGGAAAAAAAACGGGGATAAAGTTTGTCGCAGATGATGCACTAAGAGTTGTTGAGAGCATAATCGAGAGTTATCAAGACAGCCACTATAAAAATTTTTATGATTATGCTTCTGGGACAATTTATGAGTAAAGATATATTCAGACCGCTTCTTGTCAGCAAAAAAGAGCTAAAAGAGGAGATAAAGAAAAATATTATCGGTGTGCATAAAAAACATTACTTCGACTACACAGCTTCTGGATTGGCATATAAAGCGATAGAGTTGCGCATAGACGAGGTGCTGAAAACATATGCAAATACGCACTCAAAAGAAGCGTCAATGGCGGCAAAGATGGATTTTTACTATAAAGAAGCGCGCAGGCATCTAAAAAATTCTCTAAAACTTGAGCCTGATTTTGCCGTTTTGCCATCGGGCTGCGGAGCAACATCGGCAATAAAGAAATTTCAGGAGATTTTAGGCATATATATACCACCCGCAACGCGAAAACGGTTTAATATTCAAAGCGATAGTGCATCGCGCCCTTTGATTATCATAGGACCCTACGAGCACCACTCAAACGAGATTAGTTATCGCGAAGCGTTCTGCGACACTGTGCGTGTTGGGTTAAATAGCGATGGCATTATTGATTTAAAACAGCTTGAAGAGATTTTAAAAACAAGCAGATACGCTCAGGTTATAGGCGCTTTTTGCATAGCTTCAAATGTAACGGGCATTATCACGCCTTATGAAAAAATCTCTGTGCTTCTTCGCAAATATGGCGCTCTTGTCTGCTTTGACGCGGCTGCCTCATCTCCATATATGAATGTTCCCTCCTCACTCTATGACGCTATGTTTCTTTCCCCGCACAAACTAATAGGAGGTCCCGGTTCATGCGGGATTTTGGTCATAAGAAAAGAGTTGATTGATGAGAGTATCGCCCCGTCGTTTGCAGGCGGGGGAACGGTTGAATATGTTGACCGCAACACCCATCTTTTCGTAGATGAAAAAGAGTCAAGAGAGGATGCGGGAACACCGGGGATACTGCAACTGATTCGCGCAGCGCTGGCTTATCAGCTCCGCAACGAGATAGGCTTTATATGGATTAAAAAGGAGAAAAGCAGGCTCCTTAAGCATCTTATGGATGGTTTGTCAAAGGTACCGAGATGCACTATTTACGGTAATTTACAAGAGGAGAATATCGGTATAGTATCTTTTAATATAGAGGGCATTGACCCGTATCTGCTTTGTTCTTACATGTCAAATCTAAGTGGCATACAAACTCGTGCAGGCTGCTCTTGCGCAGGACCTTACGGGCATGACCTTTTGGGATTGGAGGATAACCACAATCTGGAGGATAAACCGGGATGGCTCCGCATCAGTATCCACTATTCTCAGGAGATTGATGATGTCGAGTATCTTCTTTGCGCCATAAAAAAAAGCATTTTAGAGATAGATAAAAATAATTCCCTAAAAAATTAAGAGCCGATGAATATTTACAACTGTACAATTTAATAAAATTTCAGGGGCGTAAAATGGTTTATGAATTGTCAAATCCGGTTACAAAAACATTGATTGCACATCTAAGAGACCAAAGCAGCGATGCGCTCCGCTTTAGACATACTATCGGCGAACTTACTAAGCAGCTGATGTATGAGGCACTAAAAGAGCCCGTTTTGACACAAAAGAGTATGACGACATGGCGGGGCAAAGAGAGTTATGAAGTTATTGATGAGGATAACATAGTCGTTGCAACGGTTTTGCGAGCCGGCATGCCGATGCTTGATAGCGCCGTAGACCTTCTGCCGGGAGTATCTGCGGGATTTTTGGCAATGAAGAGAGATGAAGTTACGCACAAAAGCGTTCTCTACTACGAGAGACTTCCTGATTGCAAGGGAAAGACTGTTATCTTGGTTGACCCGATGGTTGCCACTGGCGGTTCGATGATGGACGCGTTAGAGCTTATCAAAGGCAGAGAGCCGCTAAAGATAATAACGCTAAATATCATAGGCTCGCCTGAGGGTTTAGAAAAAGTAAGCAAGGCATATCCTGAAGTTGATATCTACATCGCGCAGATAGATGAGAGACTTAACAGCGACAAGTTTATAATACCGGGGCTTGGAGATGCTGGTGACCGCTCTTACAACACTGTAAAATAAATAATGATTATTGACTTAAAAAATAAGAGCTCATATGAGATACTAGAGTGCTTTGAAAATATAGATATAAGAGACGGCGAAATATTTGAGACGGAGCTCTTAGAGTCCGAGGTAGAGAGTTTTGGCTATAAGGCTTTTGCAGATCTGGCACAGCTCTATTTTATGAAACTTCTTACTCCGATAAAAAAAGATGAAACAACTACTATTTTGAGATTTCAAAAACTTCGTCTTGAGAGCTCTTTTCACAAAGACGACGATAAAAGTAGCGAGAAGTATGGAGCGGGTAGCGACTTTTTTGCGATTGAGAAAACAAAGCAGTTTAGTTTTTTATATCACTATCAAAAAGCTCTTGAGTTTGTAGATGTAAAAGGCAAAAAGAGGGTTTTAAATCTTGGTGTAAACCGCGGTGATGAGTTTAGAGTAATAGAAAAGATGCTTACCCATGAAGAGTTTAGTGCTAAAGAGTTTGTAGGCATTGACTACTCTGCTTCGGCAATAGAGTATGCCAAAAGAGAGTTTTCACAATACAAAAATATTGAGTTTATCTGCCACGATATAAACAGACTCGAGGAGTTAAACTTAGAAAGATTTGACCTTATTATCTCCATCGGAACACTGCAAAGCTCGAACATAGAATTTAACGCCACTTTTATGTCCATATATCAAAATCAGTTGGCAAGCGGCGGCGCGATGATACTTGGTTTTCCAAACTGCAGATGGATTGAGCGTGAGATGGTTTACGGCGCAAAAGCGCCAAACTACAGCTTTAGCGAGCTCAGTCTGGTTTTAAAAGACATACACTTTTGCAAAAAATATCTCCAGCAAAAAAAGTACAGAGTAGTGGTTACTGGGAAAGATTACCTCTTTTTGAGTGCGAGAAAAATTGGTTAAACTATAACATGTATAAATAATCTGCATAAGATAAATGAGGGTTTCTTTTATTTAGATATAATTTTTTAATAAAGAATCTATAGGGGACTTATATATGATTTACAATAATATGATTTTAGGAAATGAGCTTTTTCAAAAGAGTTATTTTAAGGCTTATGAAAAAGAGTTTTTACAGTTAGCCGAGAAGGGTCAAACCCCCAAAGCTTTATATATTGGTTGTTCAGACTCTAGAGTGTTGCCAAACCTAATAACAAAAAGTGCCCCAGGAGATCTGTTTGTTGTTAGAAACATCGGCAACTTCGTCGCACCATATAAACCTGATGAAGATTTTCACTCAACAGCGTCAGCAATCGAGTATGCGGTAAGTGTTTTAAATGTAAAAAATATTATTGTATGCGGACATACTCATTGTGGAGCAATAGAGGCAATCCATACTAAAAGCTGCGCAACCGACCCAGACCTTGTCCACACAAAAACATGGCTAACCCTTGGAGATAGCGCAAAATCACAAGCAATCTTGGCTCTTGGTTTAAATGCTGACAAAGAAGTTTTGTATCGCCTCACAGAGAAACTCTCTGTAATCTCGCAGCTGGAAAATCTTTTAACCTACCCATCTGTTAAAAAAAGGGTTGATAGCGGTGAGATAGCTATTCATGGCTGGGTGTACGATATAGAGAGTGGTGAGATAGAGTATTATGACCCTGAGATTTCGCAGTTTCTTCCGCTTAGTTCGCTTAAAGTCGAAGAGTAGGCTAGAGTAGCCACTTTTTTATCCAAACGCTCAAAACATAAAACCCCCAGACATGCTGCTTAAAGCCTCCTTTTGAGGCTTTTTGTATATACTCTTCAAGAGCCTCTTTTTTAAACATCCCGCTCTTCTCGTTTACCTCTTTTATGAGAGCAATTTTTTTGCTCTCTATTAGGTATTCCATATACGGATTTGAAAATCCCTTCTTCTTGCGTGAGACTGTTTTTTCGCCGAGGTATGGCATTGCGATTGTTTTTAAAAGCGACTTTGTAACACCGTCTTCGTAGCGTAGTTTTGGGTCAATGCTAAAGACGGCAGATGCCAATTTATGGTCTAAAAAAGGTGTGCGTGACTCAATCCCATGTGCCATGCTGACGCGGTCAAGCTTTGTTAAAAAGTGCTCTGCTTGAAAAAGATTTAAATCTATATAGCTGTACCAGATACTCTCATCGCGGTGCTCTGAAGATTCAAATCTATCACGGTACGTTTTTATATATTTGAGCGATTCGTTGTCTCTTACATTTCTTCTCATTGCCACATTTTTTTGCAAGTCACTAAAGTTCTCGCCACTGCTGCGAAACAAAAGCGTGTCGTCAAAAACTCTCTTGTATCTCTCCCACTCCCTATTCATCGAGAAGTTTGAGTGAAAATAGTTGCTTAACCAGTTTTTGTTTTTAAGCTTTGTAAGCGACTGCACATCCAAAAATTCAAAATATTGCCTATATCCCAAAAAGAGCTCATCGCTTCCCTCTCCGCTTAAAACCACCTTGTAACCGTCTTTTTTAATATGCTCAAAAAGCAGGTAAAGCGGGACTGCCGCGGGGTCGTTTAGCGGCTCGTCAAGTGCATCTAAAACTTTGTCGCTGGCGTCAATAAACTCGTTTTGCGAAATCTCTACCTCTTTGTTTGAAACTCCTAAAAACTCCGCGCTCTCTTTGGCATTTTGTCTCTCGTCATATTTTGCAAAATCTTTGTATCCCAAAGTATATGTCTGCAGATTTACTCCGCCTTTAAGCGCAATAGCGTTTATAAGCGCGCTGTCAATTCCTCCCGATAGCAACGAAGCCATTGGAACATCGGAGGTTAGTCTGATGTTTATCGACTCCTCAAGCATTTTTTCCAACATGAAAACAGCTTCATCTCTGTCTGTGATGAGGTTTGGTTTAGCGTCAAGCAGGTCAAAATATCTTTTAACTTCTATATGTGCATCTTTATAAATCAAATACTCACCCGCCGCTAACTTTTTAATACTCTTAAAAAACGTAAAAGGAGGTGTTGGAGCCAAAAATGAGAGGTAGCTAAGAAGCGCATCCTCATCCATCTCAACTTTTTGCAAAAAGGGTATAAGCGCTTTTATCTCAGAAGCGAAGATAAATGCGTTGCCGTGCAGGTAAAAGAGCGGTTTTTTGCCCAGCCTGTCACGAAAAAGGTAGAGCGTCTCATCATCAAGCAACGCGATTGCAAACATACCGCGCAGATGAGAGACAAAATCAACTCCCCACTTTAGATATGCCGCGATAATAACCTCGCTATCACTCTGGGTTTTAAAATCAAACCCATCTTTTAGCTCATTTTTTAGCTCTTTGAAGTTGTAAATCTCTCCGTTAAACGAGAGCAGAATCTTCTCATGAGAGAGCGGCTGGTTTGAGCGGGAGTGGGTGTCTGTTATGCTTAGTCGCTGATGCGCAAAAAAGAGATTTTCTCTCTCAACAACTCCGCAAAAGTCGGGTCCTCTGTGGGCAAGTTTGCCAAGAGCAACCTTCGCTATCTTGGTGTCATATTCGCCTAAAATCCCAAAAACCGCACACACTAAAGAGCCTCTTTTAAAAACATAACGGTTATGTCGTCTTGCATATAATCATCTCGTAAAACAACACTTTTAACACCCAAATCAGCCGCCATCCGCTCTATCTGCGGGGTTGTCAGGTAGTTGTATGTTTCGCTTTTCTTCTCTCCGTGAAGCACGTTAAATATAAAACCGACTCTGCAGGCGTTAAAGCAGTTGCGCACAAAAAGATGTGTTTCAAACTCCTCCAAAACATTCATGGCACCGCTGCAGATGTAGTAGTCAGCCAGCGGGAGCTCATCCTTACAAATATCGGCTATAACTATCTCACACCCTGTTCTATCACTTGCGATGGAGTACATGTCTGAGAGAGAGTCTATGCCTATGTACTCTTTTGGCGCTCTTTTCTTTTTTAACATGTAGAGATACAAATCGCCAAATCCGCATCCGGCATCGGCAACGCTGTATCTGCTTACATCGTCGGGCAACATCTCTAAAATAATGTCAAATCTCATCTTTTGAGACTCTTTTGAGTGCCAGTTTACACCTTTAGCTGTTATGCCGTATTTGTCTATGGCTGAGGAGTAAAATTTTTGGCTGTCAACGCGAGGCATGGCTTTTCCCGATAAAAGATTTAGTTTGCAAATTATAGTGCAAAATATATTTATATTGTTTTTTAATTGTGTTAAAATACCCGCAATTATCAATAAGGATTTGTTATGAGTCATATGTACAATCTTGCAATAATAGGTGCCGGTCCGGCTGGAATTGCCACGGCGGTTGAGAGTTATCTGCAAGGCATTAGAGATATAGTTTTGCTGGAAAAAGACCAAAATCATAACTCCACGATACGCAAATATTATAAAGAGAACAAGAGGGTAGATAAGGACTGGAAAGGTCAAAAAGTTGAGCTTGACGGCAGAATCTACTTTGTGGACGGAACAAAAGAGACTACTTTGGATTTTTTTGACGAAATTTTGGCAAACCACTCAGTAGAGCTTAAAACCCACACCGAGGTTCAGAAGATAGAGAAAAGGGAAGAGAGTGTCAAAGAGCCATTTTTTGAGGTTTTTGTCGCAGGCAGCAGCATCATGGCAAAAAATGTCGTTGTAACGATAGGCAGAATGGGCAAGCCTAATAAACCCGACTACAAGATACCTACAGAGATAAAAAACAGGGTAGGGTTTACGCTTGATGGCTGCGTGGGTGGCGAGAAAGTTCTGGTTGTAGGCGGCGGAGACAGCGCAATCGAGTATGCGGTCGATTTAAGTGCCAAAAACGAAGTTTGCATCTGTTATAGAAGAGAGAGTTTCAGACGTGCAAATCCTACAAACCAAAGAGATATCGCAAATGCGATAATGCATAAAGAGGTAGAGCCGATTTTGGGGATAGATATTGTCTCGCTAGAGAGCGAAGATGGCAGGGTTAAAGTTATCTTTAACGATATAGAGCCGCAAACATTCGATAGAGTCATCTACGCTATCGGTGGAACTACTCCAAGCGTATTTTTGGCAAGTTCAGGCATAAAAGAGGAGGACGGCAAACCTGTTCATGATGATAATTACGAGACAAACATCAAGAACTTGTTTGTAGCAGGAGACATAACGCAGGAGTCAGGCGGAAGCATAGCACTTGGGTTGAACCACGGATACGCCATCGCTTGTTATATTCAGAAAAATCAAAACTAGAGTAGTCCTCTAGTTTTTGCAAAAGATTTATTTTACAGCTTTTGCCACATTTAGATTTAGGTTTTTTAGCATCTCCAAATCCTTGCTCATAGCCCGTCCGGTCGTTGTGAGGTAATTTCCTATGACGATGGAGTTGGCACCGTGAGAAAAAATTTCATTTTGTCTATCGCCAAACATAACTTCTCTGCCACCTGCAACCATAATCCTATCTGCATTAGGAATCATCTCCCTTGTTAGCTTTATGAGTTCAAACGCTTCATCAATAGTCAGCGAATTTGGTTTTAGCTCCAATGCCTCGTTGTGATGGTAAAAATTTATAGGAACAGATATCGGATTTAGGGATTTTAGTGATTCAAGCATTGAGATTCTATCTTCTTGTTTTTCTCCAAGACCGAAAATTCCGCCGCTTATAAGAACTAAACCTGCCTCGTTTGCATTTTTACATGTATCATATCTCTCATTCCAAGAGTGGGTTGTGCAGATTTGCTCATAAAACTCTTTAGAAGTTTCAAGATTATGGTTATAAGCTTTTATGCCCGCTTTCTTCAAAGTTAAAAGCTGCTCGAGAGTTGCCGTTCCGTTGCAGGCGATAAGCCTAAGCTCTGGCACCTCTTTTGTTAAAACTTCTGCGATACTGCAGACAAAGACAAGAGTTTTATCGTTTAGCCCCTTATCGGCAGTAACCAGACAAAAGCCCAAAGCACCGCTCTCATGGGCTGCTTTTGCTTCTTTTAAGATAATTTCTATATCTTTTTGTTTGTAACGCTCGATATCCGCTTTATATCTTACGCTTTGAGAACAAAATTTGCAATCCTCATTACATGTACCGCTATTTATATTGCATATCGAACATAAAAAAATCTCTTTATTCACTTTTTCTCTCTTGTATATCTAATCTCTTCTTTTTCTATAACTTCGCTTTTCTTAGCCCTTGTGTACTTGGTTACTATAAACGTATCTTCAATTATCTCCAGCATTGCCCACTCTGAGACAGGCTTGTTTCTGGCACATACCTCCCCGGAGTTTATGAACAGAGTGTTATTTATAAATTCAGATGAAAATTCATGCGTATGACCGGATATTATAACATCCGCATCGGGCGACATGTAAAAAGGAAGATGCATAAGTTTAAATTTAGTATTTGCTATTTTAAAGTAGTGGGGCTCTTGAACTAAGTTGAAACTGCCGTGATGAGGAGCCAGATGAGAATCATTGTTTCCATAAACGGCTACATATTTAAGAGAGCCGTTATGGAGAATTTCAAGAGTTTCAAGTTCAACTATATCGCCGGCATGAACTATAAACTCGGCACCGTCTCTTACTAAAGTCTCTATCGCGCGGGCTGCTTTTTTAACCTTAGTGTGCGTGTCTGAAATAATGCCTATTTTCATAACAAAATGCCTATTCTATCTCTTCTGCGGGTGTTCTTGTTTTACACTTTATGCACTCATAGACTTCTTTGCCTCTGTAAACTCTTTTTGCCAAAGCACCGTCGCAACTTTTTTCTTTGCATTTTATGGTTGATGGCTCAAATTTAGATATAAATTTACATTTTGGATAGGCGGCACATCCCCAAAATGGACCTCGTCTTGAGTTTTTAAGGCTTATTTTGCCACCGCAATCAGGGCACGGAGTAAGACTTATCTTCTCCTCAATATTCATGCTCTTTGTGTTTTTACACTCCGGATAGCCGCTGCATGCTAAAAATTGACCGTTTCTGCCGTTTTTAACGACCATCTCTTTGCCGCATTTATCGCATATCTCATCGCTTGACTCTGAGTTTGTTTGCTCTTTTGCTTCGTTGCCCTCTACCTGTTCTGTATATTTACATTTTGGGAAACCGCTGCAAGCTATAAACTCTCCAAATCTGCCTGAGCGAAGAAGAAGTTCGGCATCGCATTTAGGACAATTTCTGCCAAGCGGTTGAGCTATTTTTTGCGAGATAATATTTGTTTTACCCTCTTCAACCTGCTCTAAAAATGGGAAATAAAAATCACTTAAAAGTTTTTGCCAATCATTCTCTCCCTCTGCAACTTCATCAAGCTTCTCTTCCATATTTGCCGTAAAAGAGACATCAACTATGTTTGCAAAATTTTTCTCCAGTATTTCCGTAACGGTAAATGCCATCTCCGTTGGAATAATCTGCTTTTTCTCGATAGTCACATAGGTTCTGTTACTTAGAGTAGCAATTGTCGGAGCATAAGTTGAAGGTCTTCCTATCCCCTCTGCCTCAAGCTTTTTGATTAGACCAGCTTCTGAATAACGAGCCGGCGGTTCTGTAAAGTGCTGCTCTTGGTTTATTTTTTGTATCTCGGCTGTCTCGCCCTCTATAAGAGCAGGAAGAAGTTTGTCTTTATCTTCTGCTCCCGTTAGCGCGTAAAAACCGTCAAAAATAAGTTTTCGTCCGATAGCTCTATACTCGTTATTTGCTCCACTAAAGAGAATACTTTGCTGTTCAAATATAGCATCGTTCATTTGACAAACCATAAATCTCTCATAAATAAGACGGTAAAGTTTAATCTCGTCAGGCTTTAAAAAGCTTTGCGCGACCTCTGGGGTAAACTGCAGCATTGTAGGACGGATTGCCTCGTGAGCTTCTTGTGCGCCTTTTGCTTTTTTGGTGTAAACTTTAGGCTCAGAGGGCAGATATTTTTTGCCAAATCTGCTCTCGATCACACCGCGAACTGCGGTAACCGCTTCATGTGCCAAGTTTAGCGAGTCTGTTCTCATATATGTGATTACACCAGATGTCCCGCTTGGAGTTTTTACACCCTCATAAAGAGCCTGCGCAACCATCATTGTTTTTTTAGGAGTGAACCCGAGTTTGCTAGAAGCAGTTTGTTGAAGCGTAGATGTCATAAAAGGCGGAGGTGTTGAGCTTTTTCTCTCTTTTGTCTCAATCTTTGAGATAACAAATGAGTCAGCTTTTACGCTCTCTACTATAGCGTCAGCCTGTTTTTTGTTTGTAATAGATAGTTTTGATAACTTCTCTTCATTGTGCGAGATTAGAGTTGCCTCTATATCCTTTTTAAAAAGGGTGTCTATTGTCCAGTACTCCTCTGGAATAAACGCTCTTATCTCTCTCTCGCGGTCGACCACAAGCTTTAGAGTTGAGGATTGCACACGACCCGCAGATAGACCTTTTTGAATCTTTGAACTTAAAAGCGGAGATAGTTTGTAACCCACAACACGGTCAAGAATACGGCGGGCTTGTTGAGCGTTTACCATATTCATATCAATTTTACGGGCATTTTCTAACGCATGGTTTATTGCAGTTTTGGTTATCTCATGAAAGACGATTCTAGGAAGTGACTCCGGGTCTTTTTTTATAGCATGTGCAATATGCCACCCGATAGCTTCACCCTCACGGTCCTCATCGGTCGCGATATATATCGTGTCACACTTTTTTGCCAAAGCATTTATCTCTTTTACTGTTGCAGCATTCTCTTTTGCAACGCTGTATGCCGGAATAAGATGGTTTTCTTCATCTATTGTGATTCCAAAGCGTGATTTTGGAAGGTCCCGTATATGACCTTTAGATGCAATAACCTCATAATCTTTCCCAAGGAAATTTTTAATAGTTTTAGCTTTTGCCGGTGATTCGACGATAATTAAGTTCAAATAGCTTTCCTATATATATAGTATAGTTGTTTTAATTTTGGAAGTGTAGCAAAAAAAGTAGAAATAGTGAAAATAAGAAAATATTTTAAAAATATTTGCAAATTTATTAAAGTTATTTTTTGGAGTGTCGATTTAGTTAACATCAAGGCATGGATGCCAAGATAAAAATTAACCAGAGCGTAAGGCTCTTACCCAAAAAGGATTTATTATGGGATTTAGAATAAACACAAATATCGGTGCGATGAACGCACACAAATACGCAGTAAATAATAATGTTGGACTTGATAAAAGTCTTGCTAACTTGAGTTCTGGTCTTAGAATTAACAAGGCGGCTGATGATTCAGCAGGTTTGGCGATAGCAAATAAACTTTCAGCTCAATCACAAGGTCTTGGTCAGTCAATATCTAATGCAAACGATGCTATAGGTCTTATCCAAACAGCTGACGGTGCAATGGAAGAGTACGGCAATATCATGAAAAGAGTTCGAGTTCTTGCGGTTCAAGCAGCCAATGATACTCAAGACACTGCTTCAAGAGGTTATATCTCTCAAGAAGTTCAAGCACTTTTAGGCGAAGCCGCTGATATCGCTTCAACTACAAAGTTCAACGGTGTAAAACTATTGGATGGAACTGGTGCAGCTGCTGGCGTATTTACATTCCATGTAGGTGCATACAGTGCTGAAACACAAAGTGTTACGCTTGGAACGAATGATGTAACTTCTATTGTTGGTGTAAGTGCTGGTGGAGTTTTAGTTAGTAACAGAACGGATGCTGAAGCATCTATTACATTAATGGATACTGCGATAGCTAACGTTGATGCAAAAAGAGCAACATTCGGTGCGGCTCAAAACAAACTAGAGTCTACTGTAAGAAATATTTCTGTAACACAAGTGAATGTTACAGCGGCTGAATCAGCTATTCGTGATGTTGACTTTGCACAAGAATCTGCAAACTTTGCAAAA
>JAURYA010000025.1 GCA_030654155.1 Sulfurimonas sp.
GGAGGATGAGATGAACAGAGAAATTGCAATAAAAGTTCAAAATCTAGTCAAAAATTTTGGCAAAGGCGAAAACTTAGTAAAAGTAATAGAAGATGCCTCTTTTGAGATACAAAAAGGGGAACTCGTTGCTCTTATCGCTCCAAGCGGGGCTGGAAAAACTACACTTTTGATGATGATTGGATGTGTACAGGAGCCTACAAGCGGAGAGATTTGGCTAGGCGAAGAGAAAGTTTACGACAACAAGTGGACAGCCAAAGATACTCGGAAAATCCGCAGAGAAAAGATAGGTTTCATCTTTCAAGCCCACTATCTTATACCTTTTTTAAATGTTCTTGAGAACGTCACACTTCTTCCGCAGACAAACGGAGTGAGCGAAAAAGCGGCAAAACAAAAAGCTATGGAGCTTTTAGAGTATCTTGAGGTCGCAGACAAAGCATACAGTATGTCATCGCAGCTCTCAGGCGGACAAAATCAAAGAGTTGCCATCGCAAGGGCACTTGCAAACAATCCTGAGATTATACTAGCCGACGAACCGACGGCCGCACTCGATGCACAGCGCTCAATCAGCGTTATAAAAATGCTAAAAAAAATCGCAATAGAACAGAATGTCGCCATCATTACCGTAACACATGATGATAGAATACTCCCTTATTTTGACAAAATTATGAAGATAGAAAACAGAGCTATTGTTTTTCACGAATTAGGCGTAGATAAAATTTTGTAAATCCATTTCACAAATATTTCACAAATAATAATCATAATACATAAAATATATATAAAGGATAGAAGATGAAAAAGATTTTACTAGCGTCGTTATTGGTTGCTACTGTTTGTATGGCACAAGAGAGCTATGCAGATCACGAAGCGAAAATGCAGCAGATGCAAGAACGCACTCAAAAACAAGATGGTACGGGTGAGCAAAATAGAAACAAAAACAAAAATGGCTCAGGAAAATCAGAAAAATCCGGCTCTGGTCCTAAAGATGGCACAGGAAACAAATACAAAGGCTCAAACGGCGGCGGGGGAGGAAGATAAAATGCAAATAAACTCAAATTGCTCGATGCAACAAACACAAATGAGAAAAATGGATGGTTCAGGCGGCACTCAGGGCGGCATGAGAGATATTATGCAGAGTTTATCCACAGAAGACAGAGCTACACTCAAAGAACAACTAAGCTCAATGAGTCAGGATGAAAGAATATCTGCGATAACACAAATGAAAGAGGTTGATGCGACTGCGCTGAGCTCAGAGGACTACACAAAAGCGCTTCTTGATATTTTAAACAAAGCCAATAGTGACGAAACCAAAAGTGATAGTTTTTCGGTATATGCGTAGATATTTTTTTAGGTATAATTTTTGATGAAAATTTTATACCTAGAAGATGATATTGCCCTCTCGGAGACAGTTGCAGAGTTTCTAAGCGATGAAGGCTTTGATGTTGTTACTGTTTATGACGGAGATGAAGCACTGGAGGCTGTTTACAAAGGCAGTTTCGATATGCTTTTGCTTGATGTGAATGTCCCGCAAATCAATGGATTTACACTCCTAAGAGAGCTAAGAGCCGCAAATATCTCAACACCTGCAATCTTTACAACTTCGCTCAACAGCATTGATGACCTCTCAAGAGGCTATAACTGCGGTGCAGATGACTACATAAAAAAACCATTTCTTTTAAAAGAGTTGCTCTTTCGCATAAAAGCTCTTTTAAAAAGAGAGTTTAAAACTCAAAACGAGCTGACTAAAATCACCAAAGATATTAATTTTAACACACTTGCAAATGAGCTTATTATTGATAATCAAAAAATATTATTAAACCCTAAAGAGGTTCTGCTTTTAAAACTGCTTCTAAAACATAAAAACGAATGCGTATCGTTTGAAAACATTTACCAAAGTGTTTGGTCGTTTGATGAGATGCACAGCGATATGAGCTTGAGAACTTATATAAAAAATCTGCGTAAACATATCGGAAAAGAGAATATACTCAGCATAAAAAAAGTAGGATATAAATTTGTACAAGAGTGAAAAACAGACTATTTTTTATGTACTCGGGCTTTATCTAAGCTCTACCCTGCTCCTGATTGCAACACTTTTTGCCACTTACTATTTTTATAAACAAGATGAACTTATGCATGCCGAAAAGGAGATTTTAAAAGAGTATAGTTCAGCTCTGGAGGACAAGCTTCTTTTTGTGCATGAAAACAGCGATGAGAAGTATGAATATCCGAGATTTGAAAACTTCAATAGCGCAATTTATGACATAGACAAAAATCTAATCTTCTCAAAGCTTGATGCAAAAATAGACAACCTTGACAAAGATTTCTTTTTTAAAGGCTCCAACTCCTACTATATCTCATCACTTAAACCGCACTACCTCGGCGCTGCTTATAGTGTTGTTGAAAAGAAGAGAAAACCCATAGACATTTTAAATGATTTGATTATTACAGCCTTAATTATCATTACCATTACGATTATAACCTCGTTTTTTCTGGTAAAACTTGTTCTAAGACCCCTAAGAGACAACCTGCGCCTTCTTGACAACTTTATAAAAGAGACAACGCATGAGCTAAATACTCCCATTACAACGATTCTTGCAAATATTGAGACACTTGATT
The DNA here is from genome assembly GCA_030654155.1 of Sulfurimonas sp. Taxonomy (GTDB): domain Bacteria; phylum Campylobacterota; class Campylobacteria; order Campylobacterales; family Sulfurimonadaceae; genus Sulfurimonas. The sequence goes on from JAURYA010000025.1 coordinate 2,614, forward strand.
CAAAAAACTGTGATGAAAAATCTATGAGAAAACTCCAAAGAATCAAAACAGCTTCTACTACTATCTCCAATCTCTATCAAGATTTGGTATATCTGTTATTAAACCACCAAATCTCATCACAAAACGAAGAGCTAAATTTATCTGAAATATTAAACCAGAGAGTGCACTACTTCTCGCAGGCGGCAAATATTAAAAAATTAAATCTACATGTTGCTGTCAAAGAGAATGTTTTCTTTAATGCAGATAGGCAAAAAATGGAGCGTTTAATAGACAATATACTCTCAAATGCCATAAAATATACAGGCAAATCCACAACTATAAAAGTTGTTTTGACACAACACGCTCTTAGCATTTCAGACGAAGGAAAAGGTATGAGCCAAGATGAGATAAGCACTATTTTTCAAAGATATCGCCGTTTTGACAAAACACAGGGCGGTTTTGGAATCGGATATAGCATCATAAAATCAATCATTGATGAGTACGGCATAAAAATCAACATAGAATCGGAACTTGACAAAGGGACAAAGGTAACATTAACATGGTAAAAATCATACTCTTAGCGGTAATCTCTTTAACTTTTTTAAATGCTTCCTCGTTTGAAGAGAACTGCTTAAACTGCCACGGAAACGATTTTAAGTTTAATATGATGATGAAGAAATATACTCAAAAATATAGCAGCGAAAAAAGAATCAAAGAGGCTATTTTTGACTACCTAAAAGAGCCGACTTCTGAAAAATCAGTTCTTCCGTATGAGTATATAAACAGATTTGGCACAAAAGAAAAAACTACGCTCGATGACAAAACATTAAGAGAGATGATTGATGTCTATTACGACAGATTCAACCTGCGCTCTAAAATCTACTAGTTATCTCCTAATGTTACGCATTAAAACGAACGCGTCCGTTTTAATGGCAGGGACAGATATCCCTTGCAACCCCCTAAAGCTACGAAAAACTTTGTTTTTCGAGAATTACAAGGCATTTTACGCACTTTTATGAAAAGTGCGTAAGGTCAGTTATCTCTTAAATATCTTCACAACAAGCAACACAACGGCGCCTATAACCAAACCTATGACTAAATCATTGATTATTGCAGGAACTCCCTCTATAAAATAGTGGTGAAAAAACTCTACATGATGGGCGAGTATGCCGCCACCGACCAAAATCATCGCGATTGTACCGACAACCGTTAATATTTTGATGAGTTTTGGCATAGCGCTGATAAGATAGTTTCCGCTTTTTATATGATTTTTCTCAATCAGCCAAAAACCTACATTATCCATTCTAACTATCATCGCGACAAGCCCATACACGCCGAATGTAGCTATCAGCGCGACGATAACCGTTGATGAAACCTGAACCATAAACGGCTTAGCCGCTACGGCAGAGAGTGCGATTACAACTATCTCTATGGAGAGGATAAAGTCTGTCAATACGGCTGATTTTATCTTCTGTTTCTCTATCTCCAAGATTGTCTCTTTTGTAGAGTGCAGCAGCTCTTCATTCTTCTCTTCATGCTTCTTGTGAAACAGATACTCTTCAATCTTCTCCGTGCCCTCATAAAGAAGATATAAAGCGCCAAGCATTAAAATATAGATGATTAAACTAGGGGCAACGGCGGTTAAAATAAACGCTATCGGCAAGATGATAGCCTTATTTCTAAGAGAACCTTTTGTTATAGCCCAGATGATAGCAAGCTCCCTAGATTGGTCAAATCCCGTAGCTTTTTGCGCATTTACAGCTAAATCGTCTCCGAGTATTGCGGCTGTTTTTTGTGTAGCAATCTTGCTTGCAACCGCAACATCATCCGCAAGCATTGCGATATCGTCAAGCAGTAAAAAAATCCCTGATGCCATCTTATTTTTTCCCTTATTTAAATTTTTACATCTTTTATATTTTGGGTTTTAACTATCCATGCAAAATAGAACGCGCCTATGAAAAATCCAGCTCCGATTAAAGAAGTTATAAACTCCAGCGAGTAGTCGTTAGTTGCCAAAAAACCAATCATAAATGAGACAAATGCGGCCGAACTCAAAAACAACATGTCATTATATGCGACTATCCTGCCGTAATATTTTTGTTCAATGTTTTTTTGAAGAAGCGTATATGTATATGACCAAAGCGTTGTAGTAAAAAGCCCCACGATAACGCTTGCAAAAAGTGACATGTAAAAATCTTTCATAAACATTGCCCAGAGCCAAATGGCCATAGCCTGAAACACGAAAATATAACTTACTCTTTTATTGCTTATCCATCTGCTTAAAATCATAGGTCCGATTACCAACCCTAAAGCTCTTGAAGCGTGCAGAAGTCCGAGTGCCAAAGAGGTGGCGATTACAGAAGCGTAATATTTATCAACCATAAGAGCGACTAGGGCATCAAAGGCCGTAAGCCCTACAAACGCGTGGATAAGCATTAGATGAAGCGCATGCGGAGAGATTTTCAGATACCTGAAAGTATCTCTCATCATCTCAAGTAAACTCTCTTGGCTTTTAAGAAAATTTACATTTATTTCCAACTTATAAAGCAGCCAAAAACCGATGACAAACATAAACGCATCAAGAACAAATGCAACCTTTATTCCAAACCAAAATACAACAAATCCGCTAAGCGCCATTCCTAAAGTATATGAAAACGACCATATAATAGAATGAAGCTCATTGGCTCGTTGAAGCTTCTCTCCATCTAGGAGTTTTGGCAAAAGCGACATCTCTGTTGTAAAGTAAAAACTTGCAGCCGCCATTTTTATAAAAATCAACATGTACAAAAGCCACAAATCTGAGACATCATTTACAAAGACTAAAAAGAGTGTTGCAAATATTTCAAATAAAATTAAAACCAACATAAGTTTTTTTGGCTTCATACTGTCAATTATAGAGCCTGAAAAAGGAGCTTGGATAATGCCTGAGAGAAAATGAAGCATAGCAGTAAAAGCCACAATCTCGGCGCCTGCTTTCATCTCCAAAAGAAGAGTATAAATTGCCACATTGCTAAACCATGCACCAAAATACGCAATCAACTGTACGGTGGATAGCCGTCTTAATATAGGTTCAGATTTTAACAATTTTATATATTCATTCATCGGCGTAAGATTATCATAATATAGACAAAAAAAAATTAAATACAAAATTATTATATTATGTTAAAGTATTTTTTTTTTCTGCCGATCTGGTAAGCAATAATATTCTTTTGAAGGAGTAAGTCATGGATGGCATAGCAAATGTTGCAAAGATGCAACAATCTCAAGTAAATTCGCAAGAGTCGGAGGCAAAAGCCGCGGTTGCGCATCAGCAGGTGCAGCAGCCGAAACAGGTTGATGTTGTTAAAGAGATGCAAAAGGAGAACTCTAGCAGTTCCCAAAAAATCAACTCTAAGGAAGAGGTTCATGATTTGGTTGAACAGCTAAACAGGGCTTTAGCACCGATGAGTACAAACATAAAATTTGGCGTTGACTCACAAGATATCTTCTTTGTATCTGTTATAGAATCAGAAACAAGTAAGATGATACGTAGATTTCCGGCAGAACAAGCAGCTGATTTTCTTCCAAAGATGAGAGAAGTAACTGGAATTCTATTTGATTCAAAAGGGTAATT
>JAURYA010000045.1 GCA_030654155.1 Sulfurimonas sp.
AAAGCAGACTGATCGTAACTTAATCGTTACAGAAGCTCGTGCTCGTCGTTTCCATGAAACGAAAACTGAAAAACGTAAGAAGTTCTTAATTGCATCTCGTAAGAAAATGCTTAAACGTCTTTATATGATGAGACGTTACGAATCACGCCTATAAAAACATAAGCCTTCGGGCTATGTTTCTCCTCTATTTACAAAACAATTCCAATCTTTAAAAAATCATTCTAACTCTTACACCAGGCAATAGTGCCCAAGTTTCCTCAGATTTTGACGGATGATTTACAACCTGCATGCTGGTAGTTAATTGTACGCCGTAATAAATGTTATATCTGTAAAATATCTCCGTTGTGCTTTGTGTTTTTAAATCTTTGCTTGGATGAGATACGCTAAACGCCATTGAAATCAAATCATGCTCTCTATAAATATCTTTTAGTCCAAAGCCAAATTCAAAATGCTCTTTTTCGATAGAACTATCAGAGAATGCATATTTTGCAAAAACTTTATAGTTGTTCTCAAACATTTTATTTGCAGAAAAAATTGCACCTCTGTTTTTATCTTTTTTTACATCAGATGAATCCCTATTCCAAAGAGTTACATAATATTTTGCATCTTCTGGAGTCAAACCAAACTCCAGTGCGCTATATAGTTTAATATCCCTATCCAAAGCATTCCCTAGCGACTCTCCCTTTTTTGCATCTGAATCAGCCACATAGGCTATTGTGTAATATTTTGGTTTTTTATATTTTAGCACCAAGCCTAAACCATTTTCAGGAAGGGCATTATATGGTGAGAGCGAAAATGTACTGCTTAAAAAATATTTATTTTGATTTCTATAAAATGAGTTATCTATAAAAGAGTTGCGGTTTACAAAACCTAAGCGGGCAGTAAAACTATCTAGCTTATATTGGTACCATAACTCTGTGACAAAGAGAGGAAGTTCCTCATAAGATGGTGAAACGGCATAAAGAGAGCCTATATTTTCTGCGTATTGGCTGCTGGAATATGATCCATAAGTATGTCTGCTTCTTAAATTGAAGCCGATTGTTGAACTTTTGCTAGGTTGATATCTGCCAAAAATATCAATATTTCCGCCGCCGGCAAAATTCTCACTCACCGCCTCGTACTGCGCAACGCCTCTGTAAGCGATACCCATGTCAATACCGTACTGCTCTTTTATATATTCCAGTCCTCTAATACCATCTTTAAACCACTCTGGAATATTTTCATCTTCAAGCACTCTCTGTCTATCTGTTTTAGTCTCTTCTATGTGCGCATCAATGTCGTCCACTGATGATGTTTCTTGAATATCTTTTTGTTTTTTTTGTTTCTTTATCTCTTTTTTTTCTGTTTCTAAGATTCTATTCTCTAACTCTGCAATACCGTCTTCCCTCATTTGGAACTCTTCATCTGCCTCCAGAAATTCCTCTTCAAACCTATTTTCTCCTATTTCATCTGCTTCAATTTGGGCTAAAAGAAGTTCTTTTATTTCAGATTTAGAAATGATTTTTTCTTCAATTGTCTGCATTAAAGCACTCTTACTGCTTTCTTGCCAATCATATTCATCTTTAGCCATAATTTGGCTCTCGTTGTTTAACTGACTATTTTTTCTATCCATATTTTTAGTTATATAAATAAAAACGGATGCGATTATTAACGTAATAAATATAAAAATCGGTATTGAATATCTCTCTCTCATCTTTTTAATTATACTCTTCCATACATTTCATTATAAAACGACAAGGCATGCCTGTCACTCATCGAAGCTATATAATCAGCTATTACTCTATGTTTGTTTTTAATATCCAGTTGTTTAAAATAAAATTTTGGAAGCATTTTTGGTTCCTCGCTCAATCCGCTATAAAGCCCTTTAATCGCCTGCTTACCTGCAAACATCTTGGTCATAATATCTTTATGTTGATAAAGCTTTGTAAAAAGCAGCTTTTTGAGTTTTTTTATATCAGATTCCAGCTTTGGCTCAAAACCGATTGGCAATTCACTCTTGCTATGAAGTGTGGCAGTGCAAATTTTACTGTTATCAATCTTATCTTTTGAATACTCTATCAACGAGTAAACAAGATGGTTAATAAGATGTGACACAAAACGATATCTAAACATCTCATCTTCTTCCTCTGACACACCCTCATCTTTAACTTTTTTTAAAATCTCTTTTATTAACTCACTCTCTCTTAAATCATCAAAACTTATCAATCCGGAATTTACGCCGTCATCTATATCGTGGGTTATATATGCTATCTCATCAGCGCGGTCAACCACCATCGCTTCTATACTCGGATGTGTATCAAGGTTGAACTGTTCATCTATAATTGAGGGCAAAAAACTTTTTTTATACGGATAAGAGTGCTTAAGTATCCCCTCCAATGTTGCAAATGTGAGATTTAAGCCGTCAAATCCGTTGTATCTCTTCTCTAGTGATGATACAACCCTGAAACTTTGAAAGTTATGGTCAAATCCGTTTGTAAAACCATCATGCTTTAGACACTCATCAAGCGTATCTCCGCCTATATGACCAAAAGGCGTATGTCCTAAATCATGTGCAAGAGCAATTGCTTCCGCCAAAGATTCACTTAGACCCAAATGCGAAGTAATCGAACGTGCAATCTGAGAAACCTCTATGGAGTGAGTAAGGCGTGTACGAAAAAAGTCACCCTCTTGATTTAGAAATACCTGTGTTTTATACTCTAGTTTTCTAAAACTTCCTGAGTGGATAATTCTGTCTCTGTCTCTGGCATATGGATTTCTAAAATCTTTGTCTATTTTGTAAAATCTATCTTGTGCTTCCATTTTGTACCACCTCTCTTTTATGCTTTTATTACTTGGTTTCTTCCGGCTTTTTTGGCTTTATAAAGAGCATTGTCAGCTCTTTTCATAACTGCAAACGGGTCTCTGTCTTTAGAACTTCTTTGTACTACTCCGGATGAAATATTTATATATATTGTTTTGGAACTCTTCTTGTTTCTAACACTAAATGGGCTCTTTGCGATTGTGTTTCTTAAAATATCGGTATGTGTATAAGACTCATCAGCATTTTTTGAAGGAAAAAGCAGTACGAACTCCTCTCCCCCATATCTGTAAGCCTTTCCGCCGCCGCCGATGTCAGCCAACTTAGAAGCAACCATTTTTAAAACTTCATCGCCGGTGTCATGCCCGTATGTGTCATTAAACTTCTTAAAGTGATCTATATCTATCATGGCAAGCGAGTACTTCATCCCCAATTTTGCCATATCCTCAACCAATGCCCTTCTTCCAGGCAGCGATGTCAGCTCGTCGTAAAAAGCCAAACGGTAAGACTCTCTTATAAGCAAAATAAAGATAATTATGCCTATAGCCAACTGTGAGAGCTCATTGACATATGGAGTTTTTAGAAAATAGAACCCCATATAAAAAGTCACAACGATTATAAAAAAAGAGCTATTGTAGAGTAGATACTTATTATACATTACCAAAATAGCAATGATAAAGAGTACAAAAATTGCTATAGCTACGGATAGATCTTGCAGCGGATAGAACGATATTGTAAAAAGTTTCATCTTCAAAAGAGCTATTAGACTACTCTCTGGATAAATGATAAAATATGAGATAACTCCTATCTCTAAGAGAAAAAAAGCTATCTTTAAAATACCCCAGATAGAGAAGAGTCCTCTCTCCCTTAGAGATAAAAACAGAAGAAGATGCAGCGGGTAGAACATAGAAGCATAGAGAAACAGGTCAGTAGCTTTTTTTGCGCTCAAATACTCAAATCCGACATGTATCAATAAAAGCGGGATGATTAAAAATATAAATCTATTGCGGTTAAAATGCCATGAAACCCATAAAATAAGTGTGCTTATGGCATAAAAAAGGTATGGAATAAGATTAAATACTGCCTTAGGGATTTTAGCTTCATAGTATGCCATTAATGCAAACGCCAACGATATCAAGAGCGGTATTGATATATTAATGGCTATAGATTTTAAAGGGTTCATACACACCTTTTATATAATATTTCTAAATATGAATATCTTACGCTTTTTTCAAAAACTCTGTTTTTAGGTAGATTTTAGTTCCGTTAACGCGACCCTCTATGTGGCCCTCTACATCTTGTGGAATTGTGATGTTTTTAACCATGGTGCCCCTTTTTGCTGTAAAACCTGCACCCTTAACCTCTAAATCTTTAATGATAACAACACTGTCGCCGGCACTTAAGATAACACCGTTGGAGTCTCTAACAACACTGTTTGAGGTGCTATTTAGATTAGAATCAGCCCAAGCTTTTAAATCATCTTCCATGTAAATCATATCGACTAAATCTTCTCTGCCAAGTGTTTTTAACAATCTGTATGACATAACCACAACGGCAGGAGTCTCGCTCCACATACTGTCATTTAGGCAGTTAAAGTGTGCCTCATCCATTTTATCAGGGTTCTCTATCTGCTCTTTACATGTAGCACAAACATAAATAGACTGCTCTGCACTCCCGTCAGACGGTAGTACCTCAAAGACGCTAAGCCCGTCACTGCTTCCGCAAAGTTCACATTTGTCGCCACTTCTAGCTTTTAGCTCTTTTTCCACATTCATTCTTTTTTTCCTCTACTATTTTTTAAACTCTATAACATCTTCTGGTACTGTAGAATCTTTTTTTGTTTTATCAAACGCTTTTTGCGCTTCCTCTTCATTGTAGTTTCTGCACTTTTCAATCATCTGGGGATCACCATTGGGGCCAATATTATCGCACATTGAAAAATTAAACTCAAACTGTGAACAGCCGCTAAATAAAAAACTGATTATTAAAATATATTTCCACATCTACTACCCTTTTTTGATTATTAAATCTAAATATTTTGATGGTGTCTTTCTCATCATCTCCTGAGCAAGCCATCTTATCTGAAAATATGCCGCGCCGCTGTCTCTAAGCGTAAAATAGTTTTTAAGACTTCTAAGATTAAATGTAACCACCATATCAACTTTTACATTATCGGTTATGATGTGCTTAAAAGCATCGCCTACATTGCGCTTCTTCTTTCCGGTCTCAAGCGCTTCAAACAGAGCCTCCGCGTTGCCCTTAAACTCATCCAGAAGCGCCAAAGAGCTCTTTGCGACCGCTATTTCGTTGAAATCTTCCACTTTTTTTGATTGGTATCTCAATTTGTCGTAAATCGCACCGATTTCGATTCTGTTGTACTGCTCATCAGAAGTCACGAACATGTCAAAACCTAAAACCTTTCTTATAAAAAACTCTCTGTCTTGATTTGTCTCTGATGCGATAAAAGCATTTATAACAGAACTCATCGTATAACGCGTGCTTCTCACGCTTATAGCCTGAATGCGATGTCTGGCATGCTCTTGAAGCACACCTCTGCTAGTTCCTCTTATAAGAAAACTTAAATTTGCATGTTCTAAAATTGAGTGGTGAAAGTGGGTCCAAGCCAAATCGTTTAAAAGATTTGAACTCTCTATCTCATTTATTTTTTGACATGTAGAATCATCAGGCATACTGTTTTCAATATATTTAATAGCTTCGTTTTCGCTATTTTCAAAAGAATCGTAACAGGTTCTAGCTGCTGCTTCAGCCACACCTATACCCGTATCTTGCATTAAGATTACTTCAGGTTTTGAGTACTCTACTCCAAAAACTGTTTCCATTGATTTATGTCCTAGATTAAACTAATAGTATTTTACAATAAAAAGCTTATTATAGCCTCTATCTTGATATGCTAAATCCAACGCCGATTTTTTTAACGTGGTTCTCATAGTCTATAAGAGACTCGCCGTATCCATTGAAAAACTTGAGATAGAAAAAAAGATCGTCTCTGCTGGAGATCGGGTAGCTGTAATTTGCCTCCAAAGCCCCCTTATCACTAAAGTTATTTCTTAGTTTTATATCTAAAAGATGCTTTTTATACGGCAATGCAAATTTAAGATATCCATGTCCCATAACATCAATGAACTCTGAGTTATAATCATATGTATCAGGCAATCTTGTCCAAAGTTTTAGCTCTGCAAGGATTGATTTATACTGGAAAAAGAGGCTGCTATCTAAATAGTTCCAAGAGCGCTCAGCCTCTCCTCCACTGCCATTGGATTCATGTCCTACTCCAAAGCGTACTGCTTTTATAAGTCTGCCATCGCCCATGTCTGATGTTGGAATTGTTACAAAAAATTCAGGGTTATAGTTTGACTCTCTAAAAAAAGCAGAATCTGCATAAGCTTGCCAAAAAGATCTCTGTGTATATGCTATAGAGTATATTTCGTCAAGACGAAAAAGATTTGCAGCAAAATCAAATTTTAAACTCACCTGAAACTCTGTCTCTGCTTTTTCCATCTTATGCCCATTTACACTTGCATAATCACCATCGTAACGATAACTCATAGGTAAAGCATAGTTTGGATTATGTGCTTTAAAATTATAAAGAGATTGCGCATATTGCCGCAAAGTGCTTCGTGTCTCTTTGTCCTCAGGTTTGTCAAATGAACTAAATATCTCCCTTTGCTGTTTTCGCACTTCTCTTAATGGGCTATGTCTCTCTTGTTCATAATAAGTGCTAGAAGATATTTTGTACCACTTCAAAGCCTCTTTTTGGTTTGCTTCACACCCTTCTCCATGCTCATACATCTTTGCTAACATATAAGCAGCGTCTGGATCATTTGTAGCCAGTTCCTGAAATACGCTAAATGCTTTTTTATATTCGCCTGCTTCATAGAGAGTACGTGCTTCAACAAAAGTTAGGGAGGCATGAAGAGAGAGTGTCAAAAAAAACATGACTAGGATGTATTTCATAATCTACTTCTGAATCCCGTTTAAAATAGGGACAAAATCGCACTCTTCCAACTCCTCTTTTTGCAAAGAGTTCCCCACTTTTCTAAAACGGGTAATTACCTGCTTTAAGCCAACCTGCATCGGTGCTACCAAAATTCCACCGTCGCTTAATTGCTCAAAAAGTTTTTGTGGTATCTCTTTTGCGGTCGCAGAAAAAAGTATTCTCTCAAATGGAGCATACTGTGCCCACCCATTTTGCCCATCATCAAGTTTTGTATGAATATTACCGATTCCTAGTTTTCTAAATCGCATTTTTGCCTCAAGTATTAACGGCTCAATTCTCTCGATTGTAAAAACTCCGCGAAAGAGATGCGATAAAACAGCAGCTTGATAACCGCTTCCGCACCCTATCTCTAAAACTCTATCTGCGCCCTTTGGCACAAGATACTCAGTCATTTTTGCGACCGTCAGAGGAGAGCTTATCCACTGTGACGAGCCCATAGGCAGAGCATCTAATTTGTAAGCATTATGTCTAAAACCCGCAGGAACAAACTCCTCTCTGTTTGTTTTAGCAATTGCATTTTTAACGCTATCGCTTAGAGAGAATTTTTTGTGACACTCATCAGCCAATTTTGCTGTTTTTGTTGCGGTAATTCTATCCAATGCCTACATCCATATATCTTCTCATTGTTATAATCTCTTTTTTATCGTAAGCTACTTCCAAACAAGCTCTATTTGCATTTCGCTCATCTTCTCCGTGAGGTATTGTAATTCCGCTCATTTTTGTACACTCTTTGTTTTGCGAGTCGCTTGCAACAACATAACACTGATTTATGATTGCAAGACTCTGTGTCAACACTCTGAAATGCTCTGTTCGCAGAACTCCCCACCAAGAGGGAACTGCGATAACATCGCAACCCTCCAACTTCTGCCAAAACTCTTTAAATCTAAGTTCAAAACAGATTAAAATGCCTATTTTTATTCCGTCAACTTCAACAATCTTAATATCTTCATCGCTTCCCTCTGACATGTACTTATGTTCATCGCCAAAACGAAAAAGCTTTGCTTTTGCTCTCTCATAAACTATTTCACCCTTATGAAATATCTTGGCGAAATTAAAAACCTTACCCTCTCTTCTCTCAAGCATTGTCACTATAATTATTTTATCTTTTGAAGCTTTTTTCAATGCCTCGCTTGCTACATGTGAAAATTCGACTGCTTTTTCATAATTTTCATAGTCAAAGCCTGTTAAACAGACCTCAGGAGCGACAATAAGAGATTTTTTAGATGTTTTATTTATTAGTTCTAAGAGTGTTTGCAGGTTAGCGTCATACTCTTTTGTAGTATCAAAAAGAAGCGAGCAGAGCTTATATCCGCTCTTCTTAGAAGTCGTCATCAAAGCTAAGGCTTCCTTTTGAGTAGTTTGCAACTGTTCCCTCAAAAAAGTTTGTTTTTTGGTCGTTGAATTTTGAAAAATCGTCAACCCATTTTATAGGATTTGTTACATTGTAAAGCTTGGCAAATCCAACGCTTGAGAGCCTATCATCTGCTAAGTATTGGATGTATTGCTCCAAAATAGCGTCAGTCAAACCTAAAATTTGACCTTGCGTTATATATTTTCCCCAGTCAGATTCAAGTTTTACAGCTTGTTTAAACATCGCAATAACCTCGCTCTTTAACTGCTCAGTAAACAGGTCGGGTCTCTCTTTTCTAAGCGAATTTATAAGATTTTGAAACAAAACCAAGTGCGTGACTTCATCTCTTTGGATAAACCTAATCATCTGTGCAGAGCCTAACATTTTTCCACTTCTTGCAAGTGTATAAATGTACGCAAAACCGCTGTAAAAGTATATGCCTTCTAAGATTTGATTTGCGAAACAAGCTTTTACGAAATTGTGCTCAGTAGGGTTTTTTGAAAGTTCTTCATAAACTCCGGCAATTGCATCATTTTTGCTCTTTAACATCATATCTCTGCGCCAAAGGTCATATATCTCTTTAGAATTTGCGGAGATGCTATCAACCATTACAGCGTAACTTTGAGAGTGAAGAGCCTCTTCATAAGCTTGACGAACTAGTATCAGGTTGATTTCCGGAGATGTCACATAAGGATTTATATTGTCCATAATGTTATTTGTTTGTAGTGAATCCATAAAAATAAGTTGTGAAAGCGCTTTATCGTAAGCATCTTTTTCCATCTGGGTAATCTGTTTATAGTCACTCACGTCACGCGTCATATCAACTTCTTTTGGAAACCAGGTGTTATTTAGCATCATCTCCCAAAGATTGTATGCCCATTGGTATTTAATATCGTTTAGTTCAAATATACCGGTAGGATTTCCGCCAAATATTTTTCTATCATTTACATTTTCATTTGATTCAGGATTATATATTTTTTTTCTGTTCATCTCTTCTCCTAAAATTTTAGTTTATTATTATATCTTTATGAAGATTTTGATTTCATAAAACTAACTTTATAAATTTTTTTCAAATAAAATAACCATATCTTAATAAAACTATATAACATATAATTAGCAAAATCAACACTTTGGAGGATGGTATGAAATACATAATTATTTTCATACTTATAATAACAACTATGAATGCATTTGAATTAAAACAATGGACAAAAAATATAGAAAAACTTAGTGATGAAGAGAAACATGTTATTGTAAACAAGGGAACAGAACGCCCTTTTGTCGGTAAATACACAAACGAGAAATCAAGAGGAATTTATACATGTAAAGTTTGTGACGCGCCGCTTTTTGACTCAAGCGATAAGTTTGATTCAAACTGCGGATGGCCGAGCTTTGATGATGCAATAAAGGGAGCCGTAAAAAGAGTTCCAGATGCTGATGGCAGAAGAGTTGAGATAGTGTGCGCCAACTGCGGCGGACATTTAGGACATGTCTTTGAAGGCGAAGGTTTTACGTCAAAAGATACAAGACACTGTGTAAATTCAATCTCGCTGAATCTTACAAAAAAACCTGATGCCAAAGATGAAAAGCTCTCATATGCCTACTTTGCGGGCGGCTGCTTCTGGGGAGTTGAGTATTATTTAGAAAAATTGGACGGCGTAAAAGAGGTTATCTCAGGCTTTATGGGCGGACATGTTAAAAATCCTAGCTATTATGAGGTTGTCCGCTCAAATACAGGGCATTTAGAAGCTGTTGAAGTTGTTTACGATGCTAGCAAAATCTCCTACGAAAAGATAGCCAGAACATTTTTTGAGATTCACGACCCGACGCAGATAAATGGACAAGGCCCTGATATCGGGGAACAGTATCTCTCCGCGGCTTTTGTAAACAGTGACAAAGAGAGAGAAACGATAAAAAAACTGATTGCGGAACTTGAAGCTAACGGATACAGGGTTGCTACCAAAATATTGAAAAAAGTTGAGTTTTATAGAGCAGATGAGAGCCATCAAAACTACTATGATAAAAAGGGTAGCAAACCCTATTGTCACGGATATACAAAAAGATTTAAGTAGTAAAATAAATCTATTTTACTACTTTTTTAGACTCATCATACCCCTCGATACCGCGGTCTTTTGTAAAGTCAGTTGCCGATTTATTTATAGAATCAACCGCCTCATTTTTATATTCTGTGGCCGTATGACCGGTCTCGTGCGAGTAGATAATATACACGCCGATGGCTAATGCAAACAGCATCAACTTAATACTGTTACCTCTAAAAAAAGCAACAGCCATCAAAGCAACTACCAATAAAGAGATTGGGTACAATAATCCATCCATTTTTTATCCTTTTTGCCGTTTATGCAGAAGTATAACATAGTTAAAAAATAATTGAAATTTATTATATAAAGGGAGGTTTTGCATACGCCGAAAATACGGCATATGCGGAGATATCTGTGATACTATTTACGAGTGTATCTTTTTCTTTCACTCTCTGTTAAATATTTTTTACGAATACGAATACTTTTTGGTGTAATCTCTAGAAGTTCATCATCTTCAATCCACTCTAATGCTCTCTCAAGAGACATATCACGAGGTGGAATAAGTTTAATCGCTTCATCAGCGCCGCTTGAGCGAACATTTGATTGAGCTTTTCCTTTGATTGCATTTACTACAAGGTCATTTGAACGAGAGTGTTCTCCAACTATCATACCTTCATAAACTTTAGTCTGTGGTCCTATGAAAAGAACACCGCGATCTTGGATGTTAAATAGTGAATAAGCTAGTGTTTCACCATTTTCCATAGATACAAGTGCACCGTAAGTTCTTGACTCAACGCTGCCGCTATAAGGACGGAACTCTAAAAATGAGTGGTTCATAATACCTTCACCTTTAGTGTCAGTTAAGAATTGTCCACGGAAACCTATAAGAGCACGAGCCGGAATTTCGAACTCAATTCTTTGGAAACCTTGTCCCATTGGAACCATAGATTTCATCTCAGCTTTACGCTTACCAAGTTTTTCAATTACCGCACCGCTTAAGTTTTCTGGAACATCAATCACTAAATGCTCAAAAGGTTCACACTTAACACCTTCAATTACTCTAACGATAACTTCCGGACGAGATACACCAAATTCGAAATTTTCACGACGCATGTTTTCAGCAAGAATTGTAATCTGAAGCTCACCACGGCCTGAAACTTTAAATTTACCCTCTCCGACAACCTCAAGCTTCATTGCAACGTTTGTAGTCATCTCAAACTCTAGACGGTCTTTTAGTTTATTTGAAGTCACATGTTTACCCTCTTGACCGGCAAGCGGAGAGTCGTTTACAGAAAATATAACTGTAAGTGTCGGCTCTTCAATGTGCATCGGGTCAAGTGGCATAGGATTTTTAGGGTCACATATAGTATCGCCGACATCAACTGTCTCTAAACCTGCAAATGCTACGATATCCCCAGCTTCAGCTTCTTGAATTTCCATACGGTTAAGACCATGAAAACCAATAAGTTTACTAATTTTACCTTTTACCATTTCACCATCAGCTTTTGCAAGCATGATGTTGTCGCCTTTTTTAATAACGCCGTTAAAAATACGAGAGATACCTATTTTACCAACATAATTATCATAGTCAAGTGTAAATACTTGAGCTTGAGTCGGGTTTTCTCTGTCACCCTCAGGCTCTGGGATATGCTTTAGGATAGTTTCAAAGATACATTCGAAGCCGCCGTCTGGATCAGACATATCAAGCTTAGCTATACCATCACGGGCTGCTGCATAAATAATTGGGAAATCTTGCTGATCTTCTGTTGCGCCCATTGCCGCAAAAAGGTCAAACATCTCATCAACAACACGATCAGGCTCTGCTGATGGTTTGTCAATTTTGTTAATTACAACAATCGGTTTTTTACCAAGTGCCAACATCTTCTTAACAACAAACTTAGTTTGAGGCATAACACCCTCATAAGCGTCAACAAGCACTAAAACACCGTCAACCATTTTAAGAACGCGTTCAACTTCACCGCCGAAGTCAGCGTGACCCGGAGTATCTATAATGTTGATTTTGTAATCTTTATAACGAATAGCTGTATTTTTAGAAAGAATCGTGATACCACGCTCTTTTTCCAAATCATTGCTATCCATAGCTCTTTCTTCGTGTTGCTCATGAGCGCCATACGTACCTGATTGTTCTAGTAATCCATCAACGAGTGTGGTTTTACCATGGTCAACGTGTGCGATAACTGCAATATTTCTGATCTTTTGCAAAGGGTTTCCTTGTTTAGCTTCTTTAATGAAACTAAGGGTAAAAATTTTCGCGATTATACCCAAATAAATGTTATATATGCGTAAAAGTAGTGATATAATATATTTAAAACACAAAATTAGATTTTTTGGATTTATATGATTAGCTACCCTGAAGAATTAAATATTATATTTGAGAAGCTTAAATATTCCGGTATAAAAGCCATTATTGTCGGCGGGTTTGTTAGAGATTCTCTGCTTGGCATTGAATCAAAAGATATAGATATTGAGCTTTACGGCGTAACATCTTTTACTCATCTAGAAAATATTTTAAAAGAGTTTGGAAATGTTAATGTTGTTGGAAAAAGCTTTGGAGTGTGTAAATTAAAATTTTGTGACTATGATTTAGATTTTTCACTCCCAAGAAGAGATAACAAAGTTGACTCCGGACATCGCGGCTTTGATATTAAACTCTACTCAAATCTTGACTTCAAAACTGCCGCATCCAGAAGAGATTTCACAATAAATGCTATCGGCTACGATGTAGAAGAAAAAAAAATACTAGACCCGTTTGGTGGAACAGATGATTTAAGAGATAAAATATTAAGAGCGGTAGACCTTAATAGCTTCATTCAAGATCCCCTAAGAGTTTTACGAGCTGCTCAGTTTTGCGCCAGATTTAACCTTGAGATTGAGCAAAATTTATTTTTAACATGTAGAGATATGGTTTCTAAAAATATGTTGGATGAATTGCCAAAAGAGAGAATTTTTGAAGAGATAAAAAAACTTCTTTTAAAATCGCGAAAACCTTCAATAGGATTTAAACTTCTAAAAGAGTTCGGCACAGTTTTTTATACAGATAATTTGGATGTTGTAGATGAGATAGCAAAACAGCCTACAGTTAACAATCAAACAAATTTGGTTTTAATGTTAGCAGGACTCTGTTATAACTTTAAGCAAAAAGATACAGAAGATTTTATAATTAAATTAAGCGATGAGAAAGAGTTGCTTGATAGGGTAATCAAACTAACGCGAGCAAGTAGTAAAATAGAAAATATACATGTTGATAATATAAACAGCTATTTGCTCTATAAACTCGCTGCAAAAGTAAATATAGAGGAGCTTTTAATTTTAAGCGGCTCAATCTATTTTGCTAAAAACAACTCTGAAGTTTATAGCGGGGGCGAAGAGATTTACAAAAGGGCAAAAGAGCTAAATATATTAAGAGAAAAGCTTCTTCCTCTTTTAAACGGAAAAGAGTTGCTGAAATTTGGGCTTGAGCCATCACCAAAATTTTCTGAGATTTTGAACGAAGCTTATGAAGCCCA
>JAURYA010000055.1 GCA_030654155.1 Sulfurimonas sp.
TTGTTTTTGATTGTTAAAATGGTACAATAGCCCAAAACAACAAAAGGATTTAAAATGAGAAAAGGCTTTACGCTTGTAGAGTTATCAATTGTATTGATAATTATAGGTTTGATTATCGGCGGTGTTATGAAAGGCAAAGACCTAATAAACTCTGCCGAGCAGAAGAAGATTTATAATACATGGATAAAAGGGTGGGAGATTGCGGTTAATTCTTATCAAGATAAAACCGGTGCTATGTTGGGTGATGGATTAAACATTAATGGTGGAACAGCAGCTGCGGAAAACGGTGTACCTGATGATATCGATTTGTCAACAACTACTGCTGTTCAAGTTAGACTTAGAGCTGTAGGTTTAGATGTTCCGGTAGGCAATATTGTTGCTACTGACGGAGGAAGCTATAACATAAAAGGCAAATATGCTACTGGAACTGCGATTGCATATTTGTATAACTTAGCAAGTGCTACGGATGGCGGCAGTAAACCTAGATTATATATTACTACCGTGCCTACGGATGTTGCTATAGCATTTGACAGACTTACTGATGGTGCACTAAACTCTGCTACCGGTGCATTTAGACAATATCCTGATAATACTAGTGCTACAGGTGCATGGCCAGACGCAAAAATAACAACAACCGTCAATGTGTCTCTAGAGTTATAACGGATAGTTAACTCGCTCCCAAGCTACGGCTTGGGAGTGCATATATCCACTTCACTTTTTTTAATTGAACCCTCTGATTAAATATAGATTGCTTCGTCGTAAACTCCTCGCAATGACGGTCATTGCGAGCTTCTTTAGAAGCGCGGCAATCTAAAAACTTAATTATTCAGAGCGCTCAATTAGACAACAAACTCTTTGCAGTCTCGTTTATTCTTTTGCCGTCAGCCTTGCCGGAGAGCTCTTTGCTGGCTGCGCCCATAACTTTTCCGATATCTTTTACAGTTGTTGCGCCGACTTTGGCAATAATCTCTTTTATAGCCAAGGTTAGTTCATCATCGCTCAGTTGCGCAGGCAGATAATCTTTATAGTAAGCTATTTCGTCAAGTTCTATCTGCAGTAAATCATCACGCCCAGCATCTCTGTACTGCGTTGCCGCATCATCTCTTCTTTTAACTTGAGATTGTATAATTTTTATGACATCTTCATCACTAAGTTCTTTTCTCTCATCAACTTCTATCTGTTTAAAAGCACTCATAAGCAGTCTTAGCGCATCTCTTTTTTTTGCATCTTTTGCTTTCATAGCATCTTTTACATCTTCGTTTATTCTATCTCTCAAATTCATTTTTTTGCCTTTTTTGTTTGGAACTATTATTGCTATCATTATAACTAAATAAACAGACTAAGTCTAAAGAGATAATAATGATAAGAAGTTTTTTAATATTTTCAATGTCCATTTATGCTATACTATTTTTTTCTGGGTGTACGGCGAAGTTGACGGATCCTGAGATCAATTTTGAGCCTCCCGCATATGTTGAGCAGATGCCTTCACGTGAGGATAACAAAGATTTTACGTCAGTAGGAAGTGTTTTTGGACAGGGGGATAATCCTCTTTTTTCAGACCACAAAGCGATGCATGTAAATGATATAGTTATGGTTGTTATTTCAGAAAATACACAGAGTTCAAATAGCGGCTCTAAGCAGTTAAGCGAAAGTGATTCGCAAACTCTCGGCGGCGGTGCTTTTAGCTCTACCGGAACGAATTCAGCTGTAAACTCGGCTGTAAATAAGTTAAACGGTCTTGCAAATATTGGCTTTGGCGGAGGTTCTGAAAGTGCCTATAAAGGGCAGGGAAGCGCTACAAAAGACGCCTCTTTTACGACTACCGTATCTGCTAGAATCGTTAAGGTTTTACAAAACGGAAACTACTTTATCTCAGGTACAAGAGAGATATTGGTAGATAATCAGAAGCAGGTAATA
This sequence comes from Sulfurimonas sp., assembly GCA_030654155.1. Lineage (GTDB taxonomy): Bacteria > Campylobacterota > Campylobacteria > Campylobacterales > Sulfurimonadaceae > Sulfurimonas. Next base: position 1,918 of record JAURYA010000055.1, read on the forward strand.
CAGATAGGCGGAGTCATTCGTCCGTATGACATAGACCAAGGCAACAGAATTAACTCTTCACAGATGAGTGAAGCAAAAATTCTCTATAAAACACAAGGAGATGTTGGACGTGCAACAGAGCAAGGTTGGGGAACAAAAATTATTCAGGCTGTTTGGCCGTTTTAGTCTAATACTGCTGGTTGGTTTTACAACGCTTAATGCACAACAAAGTTTCAAGGATTTTAAAAAATCTCAAGCGCAATCTTTTCAGACATATAGAGATGAGAGAGACACCGCTTTTAACAGCTATTTAAAGCAGGAGTGGAAGGAGTACAACGCGCTTCAGTCTGCACCGCTATATGAAAAAGCAAAACCGTTAGAGATAGAGGCGGCAAAACCACAGATTTTAAAGCCCGTCGGTCCAAAAATAAGTGTAAATATAAAACAACGTGCAGATGACAAACAAGATGTTTTGACTCCGTCCCAAACAAAACAAAAAGACGTTATGTTTGATTTTTATGGCTCATCTCTAGGATTTAACATTCCATCTGGCATAAAAAAAGCAAACTTTTATCCTCAAAACCAAGCAGGTATAGCAAGCTTTTTCAACAGTGCAGCCTCAAGTGATTATGAGGCTTTACTAGAAGAGATTAATAGAATTTCAAAAAAAATGAACTTAAACGATTGGGGTGTCTACCTTCTGGTTTCAAAGATTTCAGATAAGACATTTACAAATCAAGATAACTCAAAACTTTTTAGCTGGTTCATATTTAACAAGCTCGGCTACGCCGTAAAAATAGGTTTAGCAAAACAACATGTAGTTTTAATGCACTACTCCAAAAAAGTTATATATTCTACACCAAACTACAATTTTGATAATAAAAAATATTATGTAGTTGCAAACTATGCAAAAGATGGTCTTGGAAGAATTTTTTCTTACAAGCAGGACTACCCAGGCTCCACTAAAGAGCTTGACCTCTCGCTAGAGACACTTCCTAAGCTAGAAGCAAAGATAGAGAGTAAAACTTTAACCTTCTCTCAATCAGGAGAGAAGTATAGTGTTCCAATCTCATATAACAAAAATCTTATAGATTTTATGGCTTCCTATCCTCAGGCAGATTATGAGACATTTTTTAACGCACCGGTTGATGATGTGACATACAGAGATTTGGCAAGTTCTCTTAAAAAGCATATTGATGGAAAAAAGGCAAGTGAGGGGATGAACTTTGTACTGAATTTTGTTCAAAATTCATTTAAATATGAGCAGGATAATCAGCAATTTGGCAGAGAGAAGGTTATGTTTGCACAAGAGACTCTCTACTTTGATAAATCAGATTGTGAAGACAGGGCGGTTCTGTTTTCGTATTTGGTAAAAGAACTTTTTGGTGTGAGTGTTGTTGGCGTAAAATATGAAGACCACATGGCAACAGCTCTTTATATTCCTCTAGAAGGTGATGAAGTAATGGTCAAATCCAAAAAATTTGTCATTGCAGACCCGACATATCTAAATGCAAATATAGGCATGAGTATGCCGAAGTATAAATCAATAAAGCCTCAGAGCTATATCGTTGTAGGAGAAAAGTAATATGAATAATCCATATAACGATTCGCTAACAAATGTTGAAAATAGATTTGCTTTGATGGAGTATTTGCAAGATTTAGAGCACGCGAATGTTTTTTTAATAGATATAGATAATTTCAGCAATATAAACAACGCCTACGGATTTGAGATGGGCGATATTGCTTTGGTTGAGATAGCGAGATTGATAAGCATAGCTAAGCCCTTCACATCCAAACTCTTTAGATTAAACTCGGATGAGTTTGTAATTGTATGTTTGGATACCATGAGCTCAAAGAGACTTTTTGAAGCGGCAAGCTCTATGATATCTTTTTTTGACCAGAGTGAAATAGCGCTCTCGGATGATATAGATATAAAAGCCTCCATAAGCATAGGTATTGCACTTGGCAGAGGCACTGAGATACTTAATCACGCAAGAACGGCGATAAAAGAGCTAAGAGAACACAAAAGGTCATCTTACAAAATGTATGACCCAAGCTCTGCATTTATAAAAAAACAGCAGGAAAATGTCTATTGGATACATAAGATAAAAGAGGCGTTTGAAAAAGAACAGCTTGTTACATATTATCAGCCTATTGTCAACAATAAAACAAAAAAAATTGAGAAGTATGAGTGCTTAATAAGGATTTGTGACAACGGAATCATTAGCCCTCCTATCAGGTTTATGGAGGCTTCAAAATTAACGGGCACGCTTACTTTGGTTACAAAAAGCGTAATAGAGCAGAGTTTTAAAAAATTCAGCGGTACGGATTATGAGTTTTCAATAAATATCACAAGCACAGATTTGCATCTGGATTATCTCGAAGAGCAGCTTTTAAAATATGCAAAAAAGTATGGCATAAGTCCCTCAAAAGTCGCTTTGGAGATGCTTGAGGATATAGACACGCTTAACACGCCTGAGATACTTGAGCAGTTAAATTCTCTAAGATATCAAGGCTTTAAGATATCCATAGATGATTTTGGTTCTCAGAGTTCAAATTTCTCAAGACTTTTAGAGTTCTCACCCGATTATATAAAAATTGACGGCTCTTTTATTAAAAATATTTTAACCGATAAAAAGAGCTTGGTCATCGTAGAAGCTATTGTTTTGCTTTGTAAAAAAAGCAATATTAAAACCATAGCGGAGTTTGTTCACAACGTGGAGGTGCAGGCAAAAGTAGAGGAGCTTGGGGTTGATTACTCTCAAGGATATTACTTTGGCGAGCCAATGGAGAATCTGGTCTCTTAGTAGTTGTATGCTACCTTGTATGTCGGGTCATCCTCTTCGTAAGAACAGTGCGGTCCAGCCTTTTTGAGTATTGCTTTGCAGTCCGCGCTTAAATGGCGAAGAAGCAGATTTCTACCGCTGTCTTCATATTTTTTAGTAATCATATCAATTGCTTCAACTCCGCTTGAATCCATAACTCTTGTATTTTTAAAATCAATCACGACTTTTGGCGGATCGTTTAATATATCAAAATTATCCCCAAACGTCGTAGCGCTTGCAAAAAAGAGCGGACCGTCTAGCTCGTAAACTTTTGTTCCGTCTGCTTCTGCATGGCTTTTTGCACGAATACGAGCGTTTTTCCATGCGAATGCAAGAGCGGAGATGATAACGCCTGCAATAACGGCAACAGCCAAATCTTCAACTACTGTGATAACCGTTACTGCGACCATTACGAAAGCGTCGGTGCGAGGCATACGGCTGATGCGTGAAAAGCTTGACCACTCAAAAGTGCCGATGCTTACCATAAACATGATTCCTATCAGCACAGCGACTGGAATGGCGTTTAAGACGCCACTCATAGATACGACTAGGATTATAAGCCCGAGTGCCGCTACAAAAGAAGATAGTCGTCCGATTCCACCAGACGTGTAGTTAATGATGCTTTGTCCAATCATGGCACATCCAGCCATGCCGCCAAAAAATCCACATGTAATATTTCCAGTCCCCTGAGCTATACACTCTTTGTTTGCGCTGCCTCTTGTGTTGCTTAGCTCGTCCAAAACAGAGAGGGTAAGGAGTGATTCTATAATGCCCACAAGAGCGACAATTACGGCATAAGGAAGCACCATCATAATCGCTTCAAAGTTAAATAGATAATCAGATACTACAAAGCTAGGCAGTTGCCCCGCAAACTGGCTCATATCCGCCATGCCGCTCAATAGAAGCGTATTGGTATTTGTAAAATAAACTCCTAAAGTAATAGCTATAATGGCTACAAGTCCTGCAGGAACAGCTTTAGTGTATTTTGGAAGAAGGTACATTACAAGCATAGTCAAAGCAACTAACATGTACATTATGTAGCCCTGATTTTGGAAAAATTTAAATTGAGAAGTGGCAATAACTATCGCTAGTCCATTAACAAAACCGTGAATAGCGGGAGTAGGAACTAGACGGATAAATTTGCCAAGTTTTAGCGCCCCTATGCCTACTTGTATAACCCCAGCTAAAACAGTGGCAAGAAGTATGTAGTGAAGCACTCCCATTGCAAGAGCCTCACCGCTTATGCCGTTTGAAGACAAAAGTGCGCTTGCTTCAATGCCAAGACCTACAAAAACAACTGCAACGGCACCAGTAGCTCCGCTTATCATACCTGGTTTTCCACCAATCAAAGAGGTGATAATACCCAAAATAAAAGCGGTGTAAAGACCGACAATCGGGCTTACTCCGGCAATAAAACTAAATGCGATAGCCTCTGGCACTAATGCTACCGCAACCACTAAACCCGACAAAATATCGTTTTTGATATTTTGTCGGGAGTATTTTTTTAAATCAAACAAATTTTAAACCTTTAGTTAATTATATTTTTAGCATGTTTTAACGCTTTTTCGAAGGAGTCAAGTATATTTTCATCCCCGATTAGTGACGTTATGCCATGCTTTTTTAAATCTTGAAGCACAGAACTGTTTACTCCGGATAACAACAGTTTGACATCTGACTTTTGCAATGTTTTAATCATCTCTTGGAAATTGTGAAGTGCCGTCGAGTCCACAAAAGGAACATGCCGCATACGAATAATTAAAATTTTACTTTTAAATCCTATATCTTTTATAACCTCTGTATACTGCTTTGCAGAGGCGAAAAAAAGCGGACCGCTTATCTCATAAACGCTAACACCCTCAGGCAGATTAGAATAATCTTCAAGTACATCGCTATCAACTCTAATAGGAGCGGTAATGCCGATGTCTGCCATTCGTTTCATAAACAGAAGTGAAGAGAGAACAACACCGATTTCAATAGCAACAGTTAAATCAACAAATACGGTGAGCAGAAAAGTGCTAAGAAGAACTATAATATCAAAGTGTGAGCCTCTTAAAATCGAGACAAAAGAGCGCCATTCGCTCATGTTATACGAAACTACAATCAAAATTCCCGCCAGACATGCCATAGGAATAAGTTTTGCATAACTTGCAAAAACAAGCATGATGAGCAGCAGAGTTAGAGCATGAACTATCCCTGCTATTGGAGTTCGTCCGCCGTTTTTTACATTTGTTGCAGTTCTGGCAATAGCTCCGGTTGCGGGAATACCGCCAAAAAACGGAGTAACGATATTTGCGACACCTTGTGCTATAAGCTCGGTATTTGAGCGGTGATTTGCGCTTATCATGCCATCAGCTACGACTGCCGAGAGAAGGGATTCTACTCCGCCAAGAAGTGCAATTGTCAGCGCAGGAGCTAGGTAGATATAGAGAGTACTTATATCAAAAGTCGGCAGCGAAAAAGAGAAAGTACTCGGTATTTCGCCAAAAAACGACTCAATGGTTGTCACTGGGATATCAGCCGCTTGAACAATAAAGGTTATAAAGATTATAGCAATAAAAGAACCGGGAATTTTAGTCGTGATTTTTCTTGAGTATATGGTTATAAGTATTGTCGCAGCGGTTATGATGAGGGCGTATAGGTTGGTGTTGCCGATGTTAGAAAAATATACTACCCATTTCTCAAAAAACTCTGATGGGAGTTTCTCTATCTCCAAGCCAAGAGCATCTTTAATCTGAGTTGAGAAGATAACTACTGCAATTCCGCTTGTAAATCCTACAATTAGAGGATGCGGAAAATATTTTAACAGCGTGCCGAGTCTTAGCAGCCCAAATATTATCAATATAATCCCAGACATAACAGTTGAGATTATAAGTCCATCAACTCCGTACTTTTCAACAATTGCATAGACTATAACTATAAAAGCTCCGGTGGGTCCGCCGATTTGAACTCTGCTTCCGCCCAAAAATGAGATGATAAAACCTGCAACTACGGCAGTAACCAGCCCTTTTTCAGGAGAAACACCCGAGGCTACGGCAAATGCAATAGCCAGAGGAAGAGCAACGATGCCTACGACAATTCCTGCAAAAATATCTGAGAGAAGCTGCTCTTTACTTATGCCTGATTTGAGCAGTGTAAAAAGTTTTGGCTCAAATATTTTATTCATCTTATTTTTGCAGTGAGTCCAACTGATCTTTTACTTTGTTTTGTTTATCCTCTGCATCTGCTAGAAGTTCTCTGTTTTTTGCTAGAACATCCTCCGGCGCATTTGCGACAAATCGCTCGTTGTTTAACATGGAGCCTAGTTTATCTATCTCTTTTTGGAGTTTTTCATCTTGTTTACTCAAACGGCTGATAATCGGGGCAAGGTCAATGCTCTGGGTCGGGATAAAAGTCTCACACTTTTGAGAGATATCGCTAACGGCATTTTCTATCCTGACGTCTGTAAACTCTACAACATCAACCTTTGCAAGTCTTGAGATAAACGGTCTCATTGACTCCTGCTCTTTCTCGGATATTGCGTCTATCTTTACATAAGCTTTTTCTATCTTCTGATTTGCCAAATCTACCAAAACTTTAGCGCGTCTGATGGAGATGATGGCATCCATGATAAGCTCAAATTTTGCCTCATCTTTTTCGCGTTTTTTTGTTTTAAACGGATATTTCATAACCATAATTGAGTCGCTGTTTTCCAGATTTGTACCTGAGAGTTCATGGTATAGATGCTCTGTGATAAAAGGCATAAACGGGTGCAGAAGCTTCATAGCCTCTTTAAAGATTGCTCCAAGCTCAACAATCGCGCCTTTGTCTGCTTTGCTAAGTTCAATTCCCCAGTCACAAAATTCGTTCCATAAAAAGCGGTAAAGTACCGTTGCGGCGTCGTTAAATCTATAATCATCTATACATGCACGAACTTCTAGCGTTGCCATATTTAAGCGAGACAACATGTATCTTCCGAGGTCGCTCTCAACACAAAAACCTCTTAAATCAGGAAATGTGTCTACATTCATCTGAAGGAATTTTGCCGCATTGTAGAGCTTGTTTGTAAAGTTGCGGTTTTGTTCCAGTTTTTCCGTGCTCATACGGATGTCACGACCTTGAGCGGCACTTATTGCTAAAGTAAAACGGAGTATATCTGCGCTGTACTTCTCTACCATATCCAGCGGGTCGATAACGTTGCCCTTTGATTTGCTCATCTTTTGCCCATGCTCATCGCGAACAAGCGCATGAAGGTAGATGTGGTTAAACGGCAATTCGCCGATAAAACTCTCGCCCATCATCATCATTCTGGCTACCCAGAAAAAGAGTATGTCAAAACCGGTAATCAGAAGCGAGTTCGGATAAAAATCTTTCATATCATCCGACTTAAATAGCTTATCCATCTCTGCGTCGCCATTGCCCCAGCCAAGAGTTGAAAACGGCCAAAGTGCGGAACTAAACCAAGTATCAAGAACATCGGGGTCTTGAGCGATATTTTTTGAAGCACATTTTGGACACTCATGTTCTTCGTCTTTTAAACTTGCCCACTCGTGGTCACAATCCCCGCAGTAAAATACCGGTATCTGATGTCCCCACCAAAGCTGTCTTGAGATACACCAGTCACGCAAATCTCCCATCCATGAGTTGTATGAGTTTATCCAGTGCGGAGGGAAGAATTTCGCCTCGCCGCTGTTTGTTTTCTCGATAGATTTTTTTGCAACTTCTCTTCTGACAAACCACTGTTTTGAGATGTAAGGCTCAACGATGTTTTTACATCTGTAACAGTGCCCGACCTGATGTTTATGATCTTCAATCTTTACTATAAAGCCCTCATCTGCGAGTTTTTTTACTATTGTCTCTCTTGCTTCAAGTCTCTCTAACCCACAAAACTCTCCGGCGTACTCGTTTAAGATACCTTTTTCGTCAAAAACCGTGATGAACTCCAAATCGTGTCTTTTGCCAACTTCATAGTCGTTTTGGTCATGCGCTGGGGTAACCTTAACCACACCGGTTCCAAAACTCATATCTACATGTTCATCGGCAATGATTGCAACTTCTCTGCTTGTTAGCGGAAGTTTTACTTTTTTGCCTATAAGATGTTTGTACCTCTCGTCTTCCGGATGAACCATAACGGCAGTGTCGCCAAAGTAAGTCTCAGGTCTTGTCGTTGCAACCTCTACAAAGCCGCTTCCGTCTGCAAACGGGTACTTTATGTGGTAAAACTTGCCGTCATGGTCTTCATGCTCAACCTCGATATCGCTAAGTGCGCCGTCATGCGTACACCAGTTGACCATGTAGTTTCCACGAACGATTAACCCTTGGTTGTAAAGATGAACAAATGCCTCTTTAACTGACTTTTGAAGCCCACTATCCATGGTAAAACGCTCTCTCTCCCATGCAGGAGATACTCCCATTTTGCGGAGTTGTTCAGTCATAATCCCAGCAGATTCAGCTTTCCATGCCCAGACGCGCTCCAAAAATTTCTCACGACCCAACTCCTCTTTGGTTGTGCCCTCTGCCAGAAGTTGCTTCTCTACAACGTTTTGAGTTGCGATTCCTGCATGGTCTGTTCCGGGTTGCCAAAGAGTTTTGTACCCATCCATTCTTTTATAACGAGTGATAATGTCTTGGAGTGTAAATGTAAGCGCATGACCGATGTGCAGACGTCCCGTTACGTTTGGCGGCGGCATCATAATAGAGAAGTTTTTGCCATCTTCTTGGATGGAGCTGTTTCCATCTACTTCAAAGTAGCCTCTATCTTCCCAGATCTTGTAAAATTTATCTTCTGTTTCTCGCGGTTCGTAAGCTTGTGTTGACATATAAAATACCTTGATTTTTTCTAGTAAAAAGTTCGCAATTATACCAAAAAACAGGTGATGATACGCTTATGCGATATATTCTAAATTTTTGTTGCTTTTAAAGATTATTTTTACAATTTCTTGATAGAATGAAGTTGTTATATATCTTAAATTATAATTCATTAGATAATGAGTTAGCAGGAGCTTCTATGTCACCAAAACTTATCGTTATTACAGATTTGCAACATTTTAAACTTTTTACAATTAAAAAAGATCCGCTTGGCAGGGAGTCTTTAGAACTTCTTGAGAGTATTGACAGCGCTGAGACTCATAAAAGATTGAGTGAAAAAGTATCTGATCAACAAGGACATTTTAAAAGTGTGGGTGGCAGTGGTGCCGGTGAAGATCATAATCTTGTTTTAGAGTGGGAACGTCGCAGAATCAAGGAGATAGGAGAGCAGATTTCTGATGCTCTAAAAAAACATACTCATGAATTTTGGTATTTGGCTGCACCAAAAGCAATTAACAATCAAATTGTAGAGCTGGTTGAGAATGGCAACAAAAAAAGTTTGAAAATAAATCTTCATTCAGATTTGACAAAAATCCCAAATAATAAGCTGTTGGAGCATTTTACAAAATAGACTTCTTTTTTGTGTTCTCTACTGTTTGGATGACGGAAGAAAGTAGAGCCTCACAATGACGAACTGGAGAGATTGCCACGCTTCGCTCGCAATGACGAAGTGGGCTCACAATGACAGTCATTGCGAGGAGTTTGCGACGAAGCAATCTATGTTTGTTTAGAAAGTTCAATTAATAGTTATTTAATATTAGGAATTCTTTTTTTAATTTCTGCTTTATCGTTATACATATTTATATCAGCTTTTTCAATTATATCACTTAAACTATCACCTTTTTTAAACTCCTGAACACCAACTGAAAAACTTACTTTGAAGGAGACATCTTTGATTTTCAAGTGTTTAGTTAAAAGATCTTCTCTGGCAGCATTGAGTTTTAACAGAGTGCTATTTTCCGTAGTTTCATCAGAAAATATAATAATAAATTCATCTCCTCCATATCTTACAACATTTTTTTCTATTCTTCTAAGTAAGTTGGCAATAAAAACTAGAACCTTGTCTCCTACCGTATGTCCATATGTGTCATTTACTATTTTAAAGAAATTTAAATCAATAATGGCAAGTGTGCCGGAATTTTTAAAGCCTTGAGCTGATTCATCTAATATATTATCATGCAGCCACTTTCTATTGTAAACATTTGTAAGTTCATCTTTGTACATTATCTCTTTTAGTTTATTTATCTCTTCTTTGAGCTCTTGCGTTTCTTCTAAAACTTCTGTAAGAATTTTTTCATTTTCATTTTTTATAGCAAAGATAGCTTTATCTGTGTAATCACTTAATTTTTTGGTATTTTCAGATGTTTGATTTTGCATATTTGTAAAAAGAGCAATTTTATCATTCAATAGGTTGTTAGTGATACTTTCTTCTTCACTAATATCAGTATTATGCAGCGTGGCAAATCTAGAAAATATAGATGCATATATGGTCGGAGTAACCACATTCATACTGTTGATAGTATCTTTTGTTTCATGAGAAATAATTTCAAGTAATCTGCTGTCTGCTTTCATTATAATAAATCCTAATATGTGATAATCACATTCTATCATAAAAAATTTATTTTTGGTTTAATTTAAAGACATTTCAAAAACAGTGATATTTAGTAAAACTATTAGGGTTGTTAGAAGTCGATTAAATAAGCTTATATATAATCACACTCTTAGTTTATATGAGTTTTTTTTGCCACTTTCGAGTTTAAATGAAGAACAATACTCAGCAACTACATCTTCAATAATCAAAATTTTAGCATTTTTTGATGTTGTCTCTTGTAAATTTGTATAAATAGTTGGAGTGACAATGCTTATATTGTCGATAGAATTTTTTGTTTGCACGATTATAACAACATAAGGTGTATGAAAATTTGTTAATGCATCTTAAGTTTAACAAGGGTACAATAATTCAGTGTCAAATACTCAAATTTCAAAAATATTAGGAGTTAGTGTGTCAAAAACAAAAGAAAATTTAGAAATCGCATTTGGCGGTGAGAGTCAAGCTTATCAAAAATATAGTGCGTTTGCAAAACAGGCACAAAAAGATGGATTTGTTAATATTGCAAAACTTTTCCGCACAACGGCAGAAGCTGAGAAAATCCATGCTGAGGGTCATTTAAAAGCTATGGATAAAATCGGCTCAACCTTGGAAAATCTTGAAGCGGCAATCGGCGGAGAGACTTATGAGTATGAAGATATGTACCCTCCGATGTATGAGCAAGCAGTAGCAGAAAATCATAAAGCAAAAAAGATGTTTGGTTATGCACTTGAAGCTGAAAAAGTTCATGCCGAGCTTTACAAAAAAGCACTTCAAGCAGTAAAAGAGGGTAAAGATATAGATGAAATCGGAATCTATCTCTGTCCTCTGTGTGGATACATCGAGCTTGGAGTTCCAGAAAATAACTGCCCAGTTTGCGGAGCTAAACCGTCTGCGTTTGTTCAGATTTAAGCGAAGCGGCAAAAAAGCACCAAAAGCTTGTCCTCTTTGTAAAATTTCACAAGAATACTTTAAGCGTGAACATCTTTATTAATTGGCAAATGGCTTAGATGCCTTTCATGGTATCTTTCAATTAAATATAAAACCCTCTAAGGAGAATGCCATGTTTGATAACAAAAAACTTATGCAACACACTTCTGGTGATGGAACATCGAATCAGGATTGGTGGCCTAACCAGTTAAAGCTCGATATCCTACACCAACACTCTACTTTATCCAACCCTTTGAATGAGGACTTCAACTATGCTGAGGAGTTCAAAAGTCTTGATTTAGAAGCCCTAAAGAAGGATCTAATTACTGTAATGAAAAACTCACAAGATTGGTGGCCGGCAGATTTTGGTCACTATGGTCCATTATTTATTCGTATGGCATGGCATAGTGCCGGTACTTACCGAACTGCTGATGGTCGTGGCGGTGGTGGAAGCGGAAATCAGCGTTTTGCACCTCTAAACAGCTGGCCTGATAATGTCAATCTAGACAAGGCCCGTAGACTTATTTGGCCCGTTAAACAGAAATACGGACAGAAAATCTCTTGGGCCGATTTAATGATTTTAGCTGGTAATGTAGCTCTTGAATCAATGGGTTTTAAGACTTTCGGTTTCGCCGGTGGACGAGAGGATATCTGGGAGCCTGAAAAAGATATATATTGGGGCACTGAAAATAAATGGTTAGATGATAATCGCTATTCTGGTAAACATGAGAAGCTTGAGAATCCTCTTGCGGCAGTTCAAATGGGACTGATATATGTAAATCCTGAAGGTCCAAATGGCATCCCTGACCCTGTTGCAGCAGCTAAAGATGTTCGTGATACATTTGCAAGAATGGCGATGAATGACGAGGAAACAGTTGCCCTCATTGCCGGAGGTCACTCTTTTGGTAAGTGCCATGGTGCAGGTAATGCGAAACATGTAAGCTTTGAACCCGAAGCAGCTGGCATCGAAGAACAAGGACTGGGCTGGAAGAGCAGCTTTGGCACAGGTAAAGGTGCTGATACAATTTCTAGCGGTCTGGAAGTCACATGGACTTCTACGCCAACGAAGTGGAGCAGTAACTTCTTATGGAATCTCTTCGGTTATGATTGGGAGCTAACAAAGAGTCCTGCAGGTGCACACCAGTGGACACCAAAGAACGGTGCAGGTGCAGACTCTATTCCTGATGCTCACAACCCATTAAAGCGCCACGCGCCGACAATGCTCACTACAGACCTTTCACTACGATTTGATCCAGCTTACGAAAAAATTGCAAGACGCTTTTTTGAAAATCCGGATGAGTTTCAAGATGCATTTGCTCGTGCATGGTTTAAACTAACTCACCGTGATTTAGGTCCACGCTCACGCTATCTTGGCACGGAAGTTCCTAGTGAGGAGCTTATTTGGCAAGACATAATTCCTACTGTCGATCATGAACTGATTGGTGACAAAGATATTACTGCTTTAAAAGGTAAAATTCTTGATTCCGAACTCTCTGTAGCCGAACTAGTTTCAACTGCTTGGGCGTCTGCTTCAACATTTCGCGGTTCCGACAAACGCGGCGGAGCCAACGGTGCGCGTATTCGTCTTTCTCCGCAAAAAGATTGGGAGGTAAATCAGCCCAAACAACTCTCAAAAGTGCTTAAAAAACTAGAAGATATTCAAGCAGAATTTAACAATGCCCAGTTCAAAGATAAAAAAGTCTCGATTGCAGACTTGATTGTTTTAGCGGGTTGTGCAGGTGTTGAACAAGCGGCAAAAAATGCAGGTCATAAGGTAAGCGTACCGTTTACTGCGGGGCGTATGGATGCTTCGCAGGAACAAACTGATCCGCTATCTTTTGGAGTGCTTGAACCCATAACGGATGGCTTCCGTAGCTATATGAAAACCAAATACTCCGTCTCTGCAGAAGAGCTGTTGATTGATCGTGCACAATTACTGACGCTTACTGCACCAGAGATGACGGTTCTTATCGGTGGCATGCGTGTTTTAAATACCAATGTTGGACAGAGTAAGCATGGTGTCTTCACCAAGCAACCAGAATCTCTAACGAATGACTTCTTTGTTAACTTGCTCGATATGGGCACTGTATGGAAGGCAGTTTCGGAAGATAAAGATCTGTTTGAGGGGCATGATCGTGCCACTGGTGAACTCAGGTGGACAGCATCGCGTGTCGATCTAATTTTTGGTTCAAACTCCCAACTGCGTGCCATAGCCGAAGTCTATGGAAGTTCGGATGCGCAGGAGCGCTTTATCCATGATTTTGTAGCTGTATGGACTAAGGTAATGAATCTAGATCGGTTTGATTTGGCTTAATAGCCTGATGTAGTAGTCAAACACAATTATGCACGGGGCTTTTCAGAATTTCGCGTTAGTACGCTAAATTTTTTAAATTGCCTCATAGCTTTTAAGCCTTATCCATGCTATTTTCAAAAAATATTTTCAATTGCAAAAGACATATCCTCAGTCGTTCTAGGATTAACCTAGAATCAAGTGAAGCTTATCATTGTATAATCACGCTCTTAAAATTTCTACGGGAGTTGATATTTGCCACTTTCACGCTTAAATGAGGAACAATACTCAGCTGCCACATCCATAAGTCGGCAAAACCTAATCATAGCATCGGCAGGAACAGGAAAAACTTCTACAATTGTAGGAAGAATTGCTCATCTTTTGGCTTCCGGCGTGCTACCCTCAGAGATTTTGCTTCTTACTTTTACGAACAAAGCAGCCGCAGAGATGATTCAAAGGGTTGCCGACTTTTTCGGTAAAGATGTGGCTTTGAACATAGATGCGGGAACTTTTCATGCGGTTAGCTACAGATGGCTGAAAAAACATGACAAAAAAGTTGTACTAAAACAGCAAAGAGAGCTGAAAACTCTATTTAGAAGCGTTTATGAAAAACGCACATTTGGGCATATCGGAGCCGAAATTTCACCTTATGGCGGAAACTATCTCTATGATGTCTACTCATTTTACCAAAATACGGAACTTGTAAATAATTTTGAAGAGTGGATAAAAGGCAAATATCCGGAGCATGAGCTTTTTGCGATGATTTATGCAGATATCGTCGATGAGTTTGAGAGCCTAAAAAAAGAGTATGGTTTTGTAAATTTTAACGATTTGCTTATACATTTTAGAGCTATATGTAAAACCAAAGAGCTTGGCTACAAAGAGGTTCTGGTTGATGAGTATCAGGATACGAATGCACTTCAAGGCACTCTAATCGATGCCATAAATCCGCCATCACTCTTTTGCGTCGGGGATTATGATCAAAGCATCTACGCTTTTAACGGTGCGGATATCTCCATAATAGGCACATTTTCTCAAAAATTCCCAAATGCCAAAGTTCATACTTTGACAAAGAATTACCGCTCGACGGTGCCGATTTTATCTCTTGCGACAAAAGTGATAGAGCACAACGAGAGGATTTATCCGAAAAAACTTGAAGTCACAAGAGGTCATGATTCACAGCCTCCAAAACTGCTGGCTTACGATGAACTTTTTGACCAGTACCATGCAATGGCGGCGCAAATACGCGACTCTCAAACACCAAAAGAGGAGATAGCCGTCATCTTTAGAAACAACTCCTCTGCCGATGGCATTGAGGTAGGATTAAGAGAACTTGGAATTACATGTAAGAGAAAAGGCGGAACAAGTTTTTTTGACTCACGTGAGGTCAAAGCAGTGCTTGACTTCTACACGCTTCTTGTAAATGAGTCGGACATGATGTCTTTTATACATCTTTTTGAGTTTGCAAAAGGTATAGGAAGCGCAATGGCAAAAGAGCTTTACATCGGACTTAAAACACTTGGGCACGGAAGAATTTTTTATGGGCTTTATGCACCTGATGAGTCCATAAAAAATCCTTTTGAGAAACGAAAGCTAAATCATCAACTCGGGCTTTTTGATGATTTTTTGGAGCTTGGAAGCGTAGGAAAGTTTGCAAAATGCGGATTTGAAGATAAGTTTATGAAAAATCCTATTTTAAAACATCCAAAGCTCACAAAAGAGAGCGCTACATTTTTGCATGATTTTTATCTTCTTTATCGTGATTTAAAAGGGGTCAAACAACCTCGCGTTATTGTGAAAAAAATTGCCGAATCGGCGATTTATAAATATATCTCCGAAGTGCTCTCTAGTAAAAGAGCGACGCTTAAAGACGGCACTATTGACGAGAAGCAAAAAGCTGATTCTCTCTCTAAAATAGAAAGAAAGATGATTTTACTAGAGGAGCTCTCAAAGCCATACAGCGAACATGAGAGATTTTTAAACGCTATGATTTTAGGCTCATCGGATTTGACGCAAGGTGAGGGTGTAAATCTGTTAAGCGTTCATGCTTCAAAAGGTTTGGAGTACAAAGAGGTTTACATAGTTGACCTGATGGACGGGCGATTTCCAAACAGAAAACTGATGCAGCGCGGCGGCTCGCTCGATGAAGAGAGAAGGCTTTTTTATGTTGCCGTAACAAGAGCAAAAGATATACTTTATCTGAGTTATGCAAAGTATGACAAAATCAAAAAGATTAATTTTGTCCCGTCTCAGTTTCTGTATGAGGCGGGACTTGTTCCTAAGGATGAGGCATATAGAGCTATGGTTTTAAAAGATGAGGATAAAGAGTAAATATAGTTGTTAATTTAGAGTACAATTAGAGAATAACAAAAAGGATGGATTATGAAAATTTTAATTTCGGTAGCAGTAGCACTGCTTTTAGTAGGTTGTAGTAGTGATACAAAGCAGCAGTCGGAAGAGGTAAAACAAGAAATTGTTAAGAAGACAGAAAATATAAAACAAGAAATTGTTGAGAAGACAGAAAATATAAAAGATGAGGTAGTCGAGAAGACAGAAAATATAAAAGATAAAGTAGTTGATAAAACACAAGAGATACAAAAAGAGGTTGTTGCAAAAGTGGAAGATGTGAAGCAAGTTGCTTTAGCACAAATCAGCGGCGCAGCACTTTATCAAGTTTGTGCAGGATGCCATGGAGCTGATGCTTCTAAAGCGGCTCTTGGAAAATCACAAATCATTAAAGGTTGGGATGCAAAAAAAATTGCAGCCGCATTGCACGGATATAAAGCCGGAACATATGGAGCTGCTATGAAAAGCGTAATGGCAGGTCAGGTATCTAAACTAAGTGATGGCGATATAAAAATTCTCTCAGAGCATATCTCAAAACTATAACACTAAATATAAAGCGAAGAGACTCTGTTTTTCCCATCCCTTTTCGCTTTGTATAGTTCATCATCGACCATTTTGTAGATATCATCCGTTGAGAGCGGTTTGCTTATTTGAGCAAAATTCGCAACTGTTACGCCGCAAGATATAGTAAGTACGCCAAAGGGAGGATTTCCTTTGTGCTCTATATTTAAATCTTCAATATTTTTTAGCAGTTTTACTATAAAGCTATCAACGTTATCACTCTTTTGGATATTTAATATTGCGGCAAACTCTTCTCCGCCGACTCTAAA
>JAURYA010000060.1 GCA_030654155.1 Sulfurimonas sp.
CTCTTTTTTCTTTGCAAATTGTTAGTTTATTTAAGTTAAATATGCTACAATTACGAGATTTTACACATAAAACATAGGAGCTAGAATGGCACTTTTAGACGATATTAAAGAAGTAGTAGTTGAGCAATTAAGCGTTAGCGCTGATGAAGTTAAAGAGGACTCAAAGTTTGTTGAAGATTTAGGTGCTGATAGCCTTGATGTAGTTGAATTAGTAATGGCACTTGAAGAGAAATTTGATATTGAAATTCCTGATGATGAAGCAGAAAAAATTCAAACTGTTAGAGACGTAGTTAATTATATCGAAAGCAAGTAGTTATCTAAAAATTCTACTGAGGAATCCTCAGTAGTTAATATTTTTTAGTGGTCAGTTTTTCTGGTTTCTAAAAAGTATTTTATATTTTATACGGAGATATTAATGAAAAGAGTTGTAGTTACCGGATTAGGCATGATAAATGCAGTTGGAAATGATAAAGAGAGTTCTTTTAAGGCTATGTGCAATGGCGAATGTGGAATAGATACTATTACTCTTTTTGATCCAGAGAATTACAGCGTAAAAATTGCAGGCGAAGTTAAAAATTTTGACCCTGAGACTGTTATGTCTCCAAAAGAGGTTAAAAAGGCTGACAGATTTATTCATCTTGGTTTAAAAGCGGCTCAAGAAGCGATGCTTGATGCTAAGATTCCTGAAGGTACTGATATGGATAGATTTGGCATAAGTGCCGGTTCTGGTATCGGGGGACTTCCATCTATTGAGAGAAATTCTATAATTATTGAAACTAAGGGTCCAAAGAGAATAAGCCCATTTTTTATTCCTGGTGCTCTTGTAAATATGCTTGGCGGTTTTGTGTCTATTGAACATGGAACAAAAGGTCCAAACCTCTCAAGCGTTACAGCTTGTGCTGCCGGAACTCATGCCATAAGTGAAGCCTTTAAGACAATTGTTTGTGGCGGAGCGGATAAGATGTTGGTAGTTTCAGCCGAGTGCGCTATTACAGGTGCCGGTGTCGGCGGTTTTGCTTCTATGAAAGCACTTTCAACAAGAAATGAAGAGCCGAAAAAAGCTTCTCGTCCATTTGATGCAGACCGTGACGGTTTTGTTATGGGTGAGGGTGCTGCCGCACTCGTGTTAGAAGTATATGAAGATGCAATTGCGCGCGGAGCAAATATCTATGGAGAGATTATCGGATTTGGCGAAAGCGGTGATGCAAGTCACATAACTACGCCAAGCCTTGACGGTCCTACTCGTGCAATGAAAGCTGCATACAATATGGCTGGCAAGCCTAAGCTTGATTATGTAAATGCACATGGAACAAGTACGCCTATAAATGATAAAAATGAGACTGCTGCCGTTAAAGAGCTTCTTGGCGGTAAAGAGAATTGTCCTCCGATGAGTTCAATTAAAGGACAAATCGGTCACTGTTTGGGTGCAGCAGGCGGTATAGAGGCTGTTGTATGTTTATTGGCTATGCGTGATGGAATAATTCCTCCGACAATAAACCATGAAACACCTGATGAAAATTGTGATTTAGATATTGTTCCTAATTGTGCAAGAAAAGCTGAGTTGACTACCGTAATGAGCAATTCGTTTGGTTTCGGCGGGACAAACGGTGTTTTAATCTTTAGAAAAATCTAAGTATAAGGATTCAAATTTGGCAACATATTTAGATTTTGAACATAAAATAAAGTTTATTCAAGAGGATATCATATCTGCGCAAGTTCGTCATGATGACGGCGCAGTTGAACTACTCAAGGAAAATTTGGATAAAGAAGTTTCAAAGATATTTAACAACCTCTCTCCTTTTCAGCAACTTCAATTAGCACGCCATATAGATAGACCGTACGCGCTTGATTATATTAACTTAATCATGAGAGACAAGTATGAGATACACGGAGATAGACACTTCCGTGATGATGCGGCTATCCTTTGCTACTTGGGTTATATCGGCGGCGAAAAAGTTATGGTTATCGGCGAGCAAAAAGGTCGCGGAACCAAAAATAAGATAAAAAGAAATTTTGGTATGCCTCATCCTGAGGGGTATAGAAAAGCTTTGCGTGCTGCAAAACTGGCTGAGAAGTTCAACATACCTGTTCTTATGCTTATTGACACTCCGGGCGCATATCCTGGTATTGGAGCAGAAGAGAGAAACCAAAGCGAGGCAATTGCTCGAAATCTGCTTGAACTCTCTCAGCTAAATACCCAAACAATCTCGGTGGTTATCGGCGAGGGCGGAAGCGGCGGAGCCCTTGCTATCGGAGTTGCCGATAAGTTCGCCATGATGAGATACTCTGTATTTAGCGTTATCTCTCCTGAGGGTTGTTCTGCAATTTTATGGAATGATCCTGCAAAAGCTGAAGCCGCAACAAATGCTATGAAAATTACGAGCGGTGATTTAAAAGAGCTGGATCTTATAGATGATATAATCGATGAACCGTTGATAGGCGCTCACAGAGACAAAGACGGCGCTGCCGCTGCAATCGGCGAGTACTTTTTAACAGAGCTTGCAAAACTTCGTCAAATGTCAGATGAAGAGAGAATGGATGCAAGATATAAAAAACTTGTAGGCGTCGGAGCTTACAGCGAGTAAATTACTCTTGACTCTCCAAGAGAGGGTCAAATTTCGGTTTTTTCAATCTCTTTGCCTCTTTTGAAAATCTTATAAGATCCTCAACACTCACTATACTTTCATCATCTAAATTAGCTAGTGATAATTTAAAAAGTTCATAAGTTGTCATTACATCACTCATAGCTCTATGATGAACTGCATCTGGATTTAGATTAAACGAGACATTCAGATATGAGAGAGCGTATCTATATGATTCTATGGTTCTCTCTGCTAAAGAGAGTGAGCACAAGCTTCTGTTTAAAAGCGGCGCCAAACCGATTTTTTGTATACTTAAAGATATAAATTTGTAGTCAAATTTTACATCATGCGCAACAAAAACGGCATCTCCTAAAAAAGTTTTAAAATCATACATAACTTTTTTCAGTACCGGCGCATCCTTTGTGTCTTCAACGGTGATACCTGTTATCTCCGTAATATGCGGATTTATCTCTTTGCAGTTGACAAGTGACTCGTAGCTGTCAATAATTTTGCCATTTTTAACTTTTACGGCGGCGATTTCTATAATTTGGTGTTTATCTATTTTTGACCCGTTTGTCTCAATATCAACTATGCAAAATATTGCATCTTTTATGGGGATGAATTTCGTAGTAAAATAAAAAGAGCCCTGATGTTTTACAAGTTCTAGGCCCTGAGAGTGCCAAAGCTGGAGTAAAAAATCTAAATCTTCATCTATCTGCTCTTTTAGTGTTTTTAAAGAGAGACCTTTAGTTGATAATTTATGAATACTTTTTGCGTCTAAGGAGAAGTTTGGCTCATCAAGAATCATAAATTATTGCTTTGCATTTTTTATAAATTCTCTAACTTTAAATGCATCTTTTTTGCCGTAAGAGAGCTCGACACCGCTGCTAACATCAACGCCGTAAAAACCGTATTTTTTAGCGTCTGCCACATTTTGCGCATCAAGTCCGCCTGCAAGGATTATTTTAGAGCAATCAACTCCATCAAACCACTCTAAATTTAATCTTTTTCCGCTTCCGCCGAATGATTCGCAGTAAGCATCTATAAGCCTGTACTCATCGCTAAATTGTAAAATATCTTTAGCCTCTTTGGCGCGAATAACTTTTATATAAGGAACGAACAATTGTTCATATATCTTGTTTGGAGCTTCAAAATGGATTTGTGCGAGTGTTGCTCCTGCTTCTTGGAAGTATGAGTTTATTATTTGAGCGTCGCTATTTACAAAGAGGGCAACTTTTTCTACAAACGGAGGCAGTTTTTTTATAATAGCTCTAGCCTCGCTCGGTGATATATATCTAGGTGAATTTTCATAAAAAACAAAGCCTAGAGCATCTGCCCCTGCTTTTATTGCTATCATCGCATCTTCATAAGATGTAATTCCGCAAATCTTGACGCGCATAATTAAATTTTTAAAGAAGCGATAGCCTCTTTTTTGTCTTTATGGCTAAATACATAGCTTCCCGCAACTACAATATCAACACCGGCATCTTTTAACATCTGGATATTTTTGTTGCTGACTCCGCCGTCAACTTCAATAAGACAGTTTGGGTTTATTTTATCTCTCATGGCACTCAGTTTTTTTGCTTTTGGCACAACGCTTTCTATAAAACTCTGACCGCCAAAACCAGGATTTACGCTCATCAGCAAAACCATATCCAAATCTCCAAGTAGGTATTCTATTGATTCCGGTGGGGTGTGAGGATTGAGTACAATCGCAGGTTTTATGCCAAGCGAGCGAATCTTTTGGATAAGTCTATGAGGATGTTTCTCCTCTTCTATGTGAAAAGAGATATATTCTGGCTTTAAAGGAGCAAAGAGGTCAACAAAAAAAGTGTTGTTTTCAACCATAAGATGTATATCAAGCGGTTTTGTAGCACATGCTGCAATTGCAGAGACTACAACTGGTCCGATGGTTAAATTTGGAACAAAATGTCCGTCCATGACATCTACATGTACAAAATCACAGCCAGCATCGCAAATGGCTTCAACGTCCCTTTGGAGGTTGCCAAAATCAGCAGATAAAATACTAGGAGCTACGTACATTAATTTTCCTTTATAATTGAGCGAAATTCTACAATTTTATAGCTTTTATCTAGTTAAGAAAAAGAGAAATTTGTCACCGTTAAATGATAAATCCACCTGAACGCCTCTTCTATTTTCGACAACCTCAAGCAGACTGTCCACATCTTGATATGTCCTTGGAAGCGTTATATTTACATTAATCAATTCATCTGCCAGAAGAGTTTTTATCTTTCCGCCTACTATATTTACAAGTTCGGCAAGCGTGTCTAATATAAGTTCCATATCATCCGTATTTTCACCGATGAGAAGCTCACATGCTTTTTTAGCAATACCTTGTGGAAAAACTAAGATAACCATGCCGTCAATATCCCCATAGTAGCCTATTGAGCTAGCTATTTTGCCCTTTTTGTCTTCAATGATTAGATTATGAACGCTCACTGCTTCTTTTACTGCTTTTGCATTTGTCATCATCTCTAGCGTTATAACAGTGGCATCAATAAATTTCGGCAGTTCTAGCACCGTTGCTTTGTTTAAAGCTCTTTTGTTTTTTACATTTGAGGCACTGCTTGCGCCAAGCTCTTTTAGAAGTTCTTTATTTTCTAAAATATCATCCATTTGGGCATAAAAAAGTATCCCTGCATCTTCCATGGTCTCTCTAAAGATTTCTGGAGTTTTATCGAATTTCATTCCGACAAAACAGATACTTGCGTTGTATTCTGCAGCTGAACTTGCTAGTTTGGAAAAAAAGTTAAGAGCGTGCACGTTCATGCTGATGACTTTATATGCATCAAAAATAAAAAGTCTAAAGCCTACATTTAGAGAGTTGTTGTGATACTCAATGTTAAATTTGTCGCCAATTTCAACATCCAAGAAAGAGGAGATTGTATATATGATAGCATTTCCCGTTACTCTTGTAGCAACTTTTTGCCCCATTTGTCCTAAAAAAGTAGAGTCAATTATGTAGTCGTAAGCATCTTTTTTCTCTTTTTTTTCATTAAACTCTTGTTCTGATTGTGCGATAATAGGGTTATGCCCGCCATCATGCAGCTCAATTGCAATGGCTGAACGCTGAGATTTGTCACTGCTGTAAATTAAAATACTTTTATTTTGATTTTTAAAACTTGATGAAAACAGATAAGCTATCTCCAGAGTTTTAAAAAGGGAAAAATAAAGCTCATCATGAAAAAACCTTTTTATCGCATCATATTTTTTACTGTCATAATCGCAAAATCCAACGGTTGCATGATTTTTTTTACGTATTTTAAAAAAAAGTTTTATAAAAATATCTAAACCGTTTCGGTTAAAAAAAACAACTTTTTTCAAAGAGACCAAAATCATGTCTGCTTTTAGATTTGTTGCGGCTTCAATATCCTCAATGCTCATAAAAGCGTTTGAGCTGTTTCCGTCTAAAAAACCTTGCGGCGAGAAAACGGCAATCCCATTTTTTACTACGGCCTTCATTCAACCCCCATAAGAGATGCGAACTCATCATATATATCGCTAATATACTCAATTTGAAAATCAACAAAATCGTTTAATCCGGCTTCAATAAACTCCGGTTTTGAAAGTTCATAAAAAAGCAGGAGATGCATCCATTTTCCAAGAGTATTAATCTTTTCATCACTGGATGGTTTTACTCCTGATGAAGCTTGGATAATTTGAGCAATGCTCTCATCCATATCCCATTTTTTTGCGATTTTTTCACAAATATCAAAAAGGCTAACCCCGCATAGACGAATAAGAATTGTGTTAAAATCAAGCGCTTTTGTAGTTCTTAAAAGATTTACATTATCTATCTTTTCTGCAAAAAGAGCCTCTGTGACTATTACGCTTGCTGGCAATAGGCTTATTGCCGCGTAAATATTTTTATCATCAATGTTTAAATGTTTTAATATAGTTTCCCATTTTTTTGATAAATTTGCCTGAAACTCATGAAAAGTTTTAGCGTTTAGTTTAAATAAAACCCATTTTTTTGGACTTAAAAGAGTTATCATATAGTTGTATACCGTCTGTTGCGATAGCGAAACACCGAGTATTCCAAATATTTGGGAGATGTCACTAACCTCATTTCTAAATCCGTATATAGGCTTGTTTACTATATTTTTTAGATACGATTTAAGTGCCAAATCACCCTCTGCAATCTTTGCAGCCTTTGTTAACTCACCGATATTAAGCAGAGCAATCGTCTCACTTAAAACTTTTGGTGCAGGAGGAATCTTTTCTATAAAATCATCTATTTTGTCTTTTGTTATCATGTTTGCCATATATTCTTAATTTTGTTTTATTCTACCCGCATAAGCATAAAAGAAATATTAAGAGCATCTCCGAAGAAAAAAAGAAAAAAATATTGTATCTGCCCTTAAGCAGAAGTTTTGTTTGGGCTTGATATAATTCGCAACTTTAAAACCTAATAAAAGGAGCTAACCATGGCAAGAAAATGTGCTATAAGTGGCAAAGGCCCAATGAGCGGAAACAACGTTTCACACGCAAAAAACAGAACAAAACGTCGTTTTTTATTAAATCTTAGAACAGTGCGCATCACATTAGATGATGGTACATCTCAAAAGATTAAAATCTCTGCAAGAGAGTTACGTACACTTAAGAAAAATTCTTAAGTCTAACAGGACGTAATCTTGAATCTCTTAGAGAAGATTCGAAACTTTCTACATTGGGAGACTTCTCCCAAACCCCGCATAATATTCAATAATGAGTCATATTTTCAATCTTTACCGTTTAGAATCTATTCTATTTTAATTCAAATGTCTATGTTTATAGGATTTGGTAGATTAAAAGAATTAGTTAATAAAAGAGATAAGACAATGGAGTTTAAATTTGTATAATATAATCTATTCAAGCGGCGGAGTCTGCGCAAGTGAAGGTTTTTTTGCCGATGGCGTAAGCGTGGGTCTTAAAAAGGATAACGCTAAAGATATGGCGTTTATATATTGTGAAGACGAGTGTGAAGTAGCCTCTGTTTTTACCACAAACAAGATGTTTGCGGCGCCTATAAAGCACTTTCGTTCAATGGGTGATTTTAAAACAAATTTTATAGTTATTAACTCAAAAAATGCAAACGCAATGACTGGGCAAGCAGGAGTTGAGGATATAAAAGAGGTGCTCTCTAACTGCCCATCAAGCATAAAAAACCCTATCATGAGTTCAACTGGGGTAATCGGTGTCAGACTTCCAAAAGCAAAAATTATAGAGGGAATGAAGCTTTTTGATTTAACAAAAAGAGACTCTGCAAGCGCGTCAAAAGCGATAATGACAACGGATACATTTGCAAAAGAGATAGCATTTAAAATTAAGCTAGATGATGGAAGCAGTTTTAATATCGGAGCGATAGCAAAAGGTGCGGGGATGATAAACCCTGCAATGGCTACTATGCTCTGTTTTATAACAACCGATGCAAAAGTTACAAGCAAAGAGATGCAAGAAGCTCTTGATGAAGTAAAAACAACAACATTTAATGCCATAAGCGTGGACGGCGATACTTCTACAAACGATACTGTTTTGGTTTTGGCAAACGGCAGAAGCGGAGCTTACGATAAAGAGGCATTTAAAGAGGCACTCTTTAAAGTTATGCACTTTTTGGCGCTGGAGATGGTAAGAGACGGAGAGGGTGCCACTAAACTTGTAACCTACAAGGTAACAGGTGCAAAAAATGACAAAGAGGCAGAGATTGCCGCAAAAGCGCTCTCAGATTCTCTTTTAGTCAAAACCGCACTCTTTGGCGAAGACCCGAACTGGGGAAGAATTGCCTCAACAATCGGAGCCAGCGGAGTAGAAGCTTATGAAGAGAAGCTAAAAGTCTCGTTTGACAATCTATGCGTTTATGACAGAGGCGAGATACTCTTTGACGCCGAGATGGAGAAGAAGTGCGCAGTTGTTATGCAGCATCAAAAGTTTACTATTTCGTGTGATTTAGGCATAGGTGAAGGAAGTTTTAAAGCATACGGATGCGACTTGGGTCACGAGTATGTTAAGATAAATGCGGATTATAGAACTTAAAATTTCCCCAACTTCTTTCATTACATACTTGATTTATCTCTCCTTTTTGCATATACTTAAAGCAAAAAAGAGATTTACATGTTAAAAACATTTTTGATAACTGATGCGGCTTTTGTATGAGAAAGGTTTCATCAAGATGAAAAAGATTCTGTTTTATCCTATTATAATCGTCTTAGCTGCAATTTCCACCATCTTGATTATATCAGTCATCATACCACCAAAAGATATTCCAACGTACAGCGATGATAAGCTAAGAGAGTTTGCTCTAAACAAGGGGCTCAAACCTGTTCCTAGTTCATTTGAGCAGCTCATAAAACTTTTAGATAACGACTCCTCAAATAGTATGACGCTTGAAAAAATTGCACTTGGCGAGGAGCTTTTTTTTGACGTCAATCTCTCAAAAAATAGAAAAACCAGTTGTGCTACATGTCACTCTTTTGATAGAGACCTTAAAAACAACGGCGCTTTGGTAAGAATGCTCACAAAAGAGAGTAGCAGTGTTACGGATTGCGCGGCTTGTCATCTGCAAGACCAAAGCGGAGTAGATAGATTTACCTTTGCTCAGGGTGATGGAGGGAAAATGCACCCGCACTTGCTAAATACACAAACCATTTTAAATGCATCTTTGGCAAAACATTTTACATGGAGCGGTGAGGTTAGTAGTATAAAGGAGCAGAGCAAAAACTCATTTTTGGCTCATCACAAAATGAACATGACGGCAGAGGAACTTGAGGAGAGGTTAAGAGAAAATCCAAAATATGCAGAGATGTTTGAGAAGGTTTTCCAAGATGGCACTAGTTTGCAAAACAGCGCCAAAGCCATAGAAGTTTACGCAAAAACGCTGCTTACCAGAGGCGATTATGATAGATTTTTAGAGGGTGATAACAGCGCAATGACAAAAGAGGCCAAAAGGGGATTGGCAAACTTTATCAGCATAGGGTGTAAGGGTTGTCATAACGGCATGAGCTTGGGCGGTCAAAGCATTCAGCGATTTCCACTTAGAGGATTTGCCCAGTTCTTTGAGATAGAGCCGAATATTGAGATTTCCCCTGAAATAAAGATAATAGAGAGAGCATTTCCTTTTGAAAATAGCGGCGGCTATTTAGGAAAAGATAATGAGCATCTTTTTCGAGTTCCCATACTAAGAAATGTTACAAAAACTTCGCCATATTTTCACAATGGAGCCGTTGCAAAGATAAGAGAAGCTGTAAATATTATGGCTAAGCATCAAATAGGGCGTAACTTGACTCCGACTCAGATAGATGAGATAGTGGCATTTTTAAGAACATTAGAGGGTGAGATAGTAGATTATAAAAAGGAACAAAGATGAGAAGAGTCTTTGTGAAAATTGCTCTGTTTGCAATGTCTTTATCCGGTATATTTATGTATGCGCCGTTTGGACTCTCTTGGGAGAACTTTAGAGTTGTTCAGCCTCTTCATATAGTTGGCTCGATTTTGATAATGCTCTTTTTTATGAACTCTTTTATTTATCGTCATATACGCAGATACTTTTTTATAAAAAAGATAAACAGCCCAGATGGGTGGTTTCTTCTTTTAGCTTTTATTTTGGTAACGCTCAGCGGTCTGTACCTTTTCTTGGTCGGCAACCGAGGCGGAGATATCTTTGGAATAATCTCTTTTAATATTCACCTTTTTGGCTCATTCGTTTTGGCGGCTCTTTTTCTGTGGCATATCATAAAAGCAAAGAGGCAAAACGCGCAGCCGCTTGCTCTGTTTGTTGCGATTTTGTTCTCATATCCGTCCGTTTCATATAGCAAAATTACGGAGCTATCGCTTCTGGAGATAGAGAAAAAAACAGGGGTTTATCACAGTGAGGATTGGACTTCCTCGGCAAAATGCAAATCTTGCCACAGTGAGATATTTAAGCAGTGGAGCAACTCAAACCATAAACATATGGCCGGTTCAAACCCATACTATATGGTTATGGAGACGTTAGCTGGAGAGGTTGAGGGGCAAGAGTTTCGCAAATGGTGTATGAGTTGCCACAATCCAAGCGCATTATCTTTAGGTCACCCAAAAACAACGCATGCAATGGATGGCAACTTGGTAGGCAACGAGCATTTTGAAAGCGGTGCAAAAACACTTCTAAATGATTTTAAAGAGCATGGCAATTTTAGAGTTGAAGAGGGTGTTTCGTGTATAACATGCCATCAAATAAAAGAAGCAAAGAGCAAAGGAAACGCTTCGTTTACGCTCTCTTTGGATAGGGAGAAATATCTGCTTGAAGACTCTAAGTATGATTTGGGACGCTGGTTTAGCGAAAAACTTATCAATGCAAATCCAAAAGTTCATAAAGAGAGCTACTCTAAGGAGCTTTACAAAGAGAGCCGTTATTGTGCTTCATGCCATGATGAGTTCCATCCGCAAAATGGTATAAAAATAGTCTCTACGTTTCAGGAGTGGGAGAAGTCGCCATTTAACAATCCAAAAGATAAAACTAAACACAAAAGCTGCATAGACTGTCACATGACCTATATGAAAGATGGTAAATTCGCACCGTTAAGAGGCACTTCAACTGACGGCGGAGTTATAAAAGATGATGTAAAGGTTCACTATTTTGCAGGCTCAAACCACTTTTTAGCAGGGCTTAGAGATAAAGTGCATGAAGAGCAGACACTACAACTTCTTAGAACCTCGGCAAAACTTGATGTAGCTATAAAAGATGGAGTTTTGGAAGTAGGCGTTAAAAATGTAGGTGCTGGACATCATCTACCGACTGGTGTAGCTGACTTTAGAGAGATGTGGCTTGAGGTTGAGGTCAAAGACAAAGATAAAAAACTTATCTTCTCAAGCGGCAAACTAAAAAGCGACGGCAATATAGAGGAGGGGAGCAGACTGTTTCAAAAGGTTTTCGGCGATGAGAACTCCAAACCCGTCGGGCTTCTCTTTTGGAAGTATAAAACGCTTCTAAGCGACACGAGAATACCCGCAGGAGAGAGAAGAGTCGAGAAGTTTGAACTGCCAAAAGGCACAAAAAAATTTCTACATGTAAATGTAAAACTAAACTTTAGAATCTATCCGCAGTGGGTTACTGATGCGGTAAAAAAGGTTTTTCCCGTTCTTTTAGATCCGAATGTAGTCGAGCTTGCAAGTGTACAAAAAGAGTTTAAGTGAAAACATTCTTAGTTTTGTTTCTGATGGCAGCAGCGCTTTTTTCAGAACAGATAAGATGGCATAACGATTTTGACAAAGCTTTGTTCAAAGCTAAAGAAGAGAAAAAAGAGATAATGCTTTTAGTCTTAAAAAAAGAGTGTGCGGAATGTAAAAAAGTTTTTGTCGAAGTTTTTAATGACAAAGAGGTGCAAGAGAAAGTAAATAGAAAATATATTGCCGTTGTTGCTTTTTTTGAGCATGAGAACAGCTACCCTGTAGAGCTTTTTTATACACAAAGCTTTCCGACTATATTTTTTGTCTCAAGTAAAGATGAATCTTATCTGCAAAAACCGCTAAGAGGCTATTTTACAAAAGATGATATTTTAGAAAGTCTTTGAAGCAAAATGCAGATAATCAAGTTTTACTTATGCAAGGCGCGGCAGATGCCACCCTTTTTTATAAGCTATCAGCCTTAGAGTTATGCTAAATAGTGCGGTAGCAATGATTGTAAACTCATTTATAGAATTAAATAGCTCTAAAAGCCCAAAAATAAGAGCTACGATGACCGCTATCGAGCCGTAAAAATCGCTTATTAGAACTGTCGGAACTTCGTTTATCATTATATCTCTTGCAACTCCGCCGCCGACTGCCGTGATGAAGCTTAGAATTACTATGCCAAAAAAGTTATACTCCGCGTTTATGGCTAAAAGAGCGCCGGTTATACTAAAAGCCACAAGCCCAATGGTGTCGCTTACTACAAACATCCACTTTCTCTCAATTGAGCTCTCTTTGTATAGTTTAAAGATGTATGCAACAAAAATGGTAGCGATAAGCGTCAGAGCAGGATAAAAAGAGGTAAAGGCAAAAGGCGGAGAGCTAAGAATAACATCTCTTATGATTCCGCCCCCAAGAGCCGTAAGCGTAGAAGCGATAAGTATGCCCAAGATGTCGAGGTTATTTTTTATGGCAATTAAAAAACCGCTAATCGCAAATGCGATAATTCCTATGATGTCTGCAAATATAAAATATTCTGGCATTTATTTTTGATAGTGAGATTTGAACTCTACATATCTTGATGCCGAAGCGTAAAGCTCTTTGACCTCTTCATCGCTGAGTTCTCTGATGAGTTTTGCAGGGCTTCCCATGATAAGGGAGCGAGGCGGGAAAACTTTGTTTTTTGTAACAAGTGCGCTGGCTCCGACAATTGACTCTTTGCCGATAACTGCACCATCAAGAATGGTTGCACTCATTCCGATAAGGCAAGCGTCTTCAATTGTGCATCCGTGAAGCATTACACGATGACCTATTGTTACATCATCGCCTATAATAGTCGGATGTCCATCGCTTCTGTCAGCCTTTTTGTGGTGTGTCACGTGTACCATACTAAGGTCTTGAATACTTACTCTGTCTCCAATTTTAATGTAGTGAACATCGCCTCTTACAACCGTTCCGAACCAGATAGAGCAATCCTCACCGCAAGTTACGTCTCCGATAACATCGGCAGATGGAGCTATCCATGTGTTGTTTCCAATTTTTGGTTCCATTTCTTTAAAGTTGTATAACATTTTGCTCGTCCTCGCTGAATATTTTAGCAGCTAACTGCTCGATTGAACTTGCCGTATCTTTTGTTGCAGCTCGGGAGATTTTATTTACGTAATCTTCTAAAAGTCTGTGGTTGTTTATAGTTTTAATGCCATCATTTTTTACTTTTATATAAGAGCCGTCGCTTTGAAGCTCATGTGCTAGAGAGTTGTCAGCACATTGAAGTTGAAGTATTTGTATAATTTTGTCTCTTGCTTTTTCATCTTTAATTGCAGTTAAAAGCTCTATGCGTCTGGTTAGATTTCTAGGCATCCAATCGGCGCTGGAGATATAAACCTTTGCTTCGTCATTTTTGAAGTAGAATGCTCTTGCATGTTCTAGGTATTTTCCAAGTATAGAGATAACTCTAATGTTCTCACTAACTCCTTCTATTCCCGGTTTTAAAGAGCAGATTCCGCGGACAATAAGGTCAACCTTGACACCAGCTTGACTAGCTTTATAGAGTGCTTTAATCACATCATCATCAACTAACGAATTTAATTTTGCAATAATACGTCCGTCTGTTTTTTTTCTTGCTTCATTTTGAATAAGAGAGAGAATCTTCGGCTTAACTTGTGATGGCGACATGTAGAGCTCGTTTAGCTTCCCCTTTTTGCTAAATCCAGTTAAAAAGTGAAAGAACCGAGTCATGTCGGTTGTTATCTCATCTTTTGATGTAAGATAACTCATGTCGGTATATATTTTTGCAGTAGATTGGTTGTAGTTTCCTGTGCCTAAATGAGCATATTGTTTAAGCTTTCCGTTTTTTCTTCTTGTTATCAAGGTTGCTTTTGCATGAACTTTAAAGCCCTTGATTCCGTAGATAACATGTGCTCCTGCTTTTTCGAGTGCTTTTGCCCAAATAAGGTTATTCTCCTCATCAAATCTTGCTTTTAGCTCAACCATAACAGTTACCTGTTTTCCAGATTCGCTAGCACTCATAAGAGCTTTAACAATCGGAGAATCCGTTCCTGAGCGGTAAAGCGTCATCTTTATAGAGACTACATCAGGGTCTTTTGCCGCTGCTTGAATTAGTTTTACAACAGGGTCAAAACTTTCATACGGATGGTAGAGCAGAATATCCTGTTTCTCCAATGTGCTGAAAATATTTTCACTGCTATCTAGAGGCGGAAGAGTTTTTGTTTTAAACGGCTCTGACAAAAGATGTGCAAAATGTTTGTTTGAGACTATCTGCCAAAGGCTGGAGAGGTTTAAAAAAGTATGAAATGTATATATATCATCTTTGTAAACATTTGTGTGTCGGTTGAAAAAATTAACAATCTCATCATCTCCGTCACTGCCGACTTCAAGTCTAACCATAGCACCTTTTCTGCGAAGCTTCAGTCCCTCTTCAAGTATTTCCAAAAAGTCATCTGCCTCTTCTTCCTCAATCTCGATGTCCGCATTTCTGGTAACCCTGAATGATGCAAATTTTATAAGAGTATACCCTGGAAAGAGTTCTTCAACATGCTCAGCTACTACGCTCTCAATCGGAATGTAGATGTTGTTCTCAAGCTCGACAAATCTCTCTAAAACCCTAGGAACGCGAATGATTCCAAATCTCTCTATTGTTGTGTTGTCGCTATCTCTTAATTTTATAATTAGCCCAAAGCTAAGGTTGTTTAAATGTGGAAAAGGGTGTGTCGCATCAATGGCTATCGGGATAATTACCGGATAGATGTTTTCATGAAAATATCTGTTAAGATACTGTTTTTGATGCTGATTTACTTCATTGTAAAGTTTTACGCTGATGCCCTCAGCTTCGAGTTTTTTTAAAACCCCGTTCATGCAGTGTTCAACTACCTGCTGCTCTTGATGAAGATATTTTCTTATTTCACGAAGCTGCTGAAGAGGTGTTAGTTTGTCCGCACTTGAGACAATGATGCCTGCGGCAAATAGTTTTTTGAGTCCGGCCACCCTAATCATATAAAATTCATCTAAGTTTGTTCCATAAATGGCTAAAAATTTTAGACGTTCTAGAAGTGGAAGCGACTCGTCTTGCGCCTGTTTTAAAACTCTTGTGTTAAATTGAAGCCATGATATTTCACGATTGTTGTATAGGTCTGGATTTTTGAGATTTAGCATTACTAAAAAACTCCATATAATTATTTTTTCTCATTATATCAAAGAAAGGTTACTTTATGATTCCAGTGCCGCGCCAGTTTGCCGAATGATAGATAGTAGCTCCATTTTTTCTTGCATAAAACCTTATAAGAAGCTTTTGAAGCGTCGGTTCGATAGACGGGTAGAACCAAGCGTTGTTGCTAGTAGCAATTACGAAATCCACATCTTCATCATATATCTCTTTGCGGGTAGCTTCATAGCAGATGGCATTTCTAAACTTCACTCCCTTTATGATAAAGTCAGTTGGCTTAGTTGCTGTTTTAAAGTCGGATGCTCCGGCAAAAAAGATATCATTTACAATTTTTTCTGCAAATTTTGGAAGCGGAATATACTCTCCAAAAGGGACAAGTATCATCTTCTTCGCCACATCAAAGTTGCCGTTTTCAAATTTGTAAGTTACATTGTAGTGTAGATTATTTTCGCGTAAAAGCGAGCCTGCAACAATGGCAATATCGTATGAAAGAGTTTTTAGCTGCTCTATAACAAGAGGGGCTTCGTTCATAAAAAAAGGAAAAACAGATTCAGGCAGAACAACTACATCATAGCCGTTTTTGACGGCATCATCTATCTCTTTGTAGATAATCTGCAGAGTTTCATTAAGAGTATCTTTTTTCCATTTAATATTCTGCCTTATGTCAGTGGCAACAAGTTTGATTTTTAAAGGTGCATCTTTTTGGATAGGAGGATTAAAGTTAAATGCCAAAATAAGCAGCAGAAGCGGAACGTATCTGTATGGATTTTTAATATAATTAACCAAAGTAAGAGAGAACAAAACCGTTGCAAACTGGTACTTAAAGATGCCAATGTAGCTGTCTACGAAGAGAAGCTCAAGTTGTAGCCAGTTAAAATCTACCGGTTCAAAAAAACTAAGTCCAAAGAGTAAAACCGCTCTGATGGCAACACTTTTTGTAAGTGCCAAAACCCCGAAAAACAGCATATAGATAAACATAAACGTAACGGTTATGAGTGTCTCCATATTGTTTATGCCGTTGTATTTAAAGCTATATCCAATCCAGTAAAACCATAGCAAACCAATAAAAAACCCGGCTGTTAAAACAGCTCTTTTTGGAATGTATAGGAGAAGAGTCAGTGAAAGAAGTCCAAAAATTGTATTTAGAAGTTTTATAGTGATACCAAAATGCTCTAAATAAAGAAAGGCGCTAAAAAGCAGTGCTGTTACAACTCCTAATGTCAAGTCAAACAGTAAGTGGTTGTAGGAGTTTCTAATATTTTGTATTTTTTCAATCATTTTTTCACTCTGTTTTTGATGCGAATTATATCAGTATTCAGTCTTTTATTAATATACTTTTTGTACAATGCCCCCAATTTATTCAAAGGAAACCCAGACACATGGAAATCATAAGCCAACTATTACCATTCGTATTTTTAATTGCAATTATGTATTTTGTAATTATTCGCCCACAACAAAAAGAGGCAAAAAACCGTCAAGCAATGATTGAAGCTCTAAAAAAAGGTGACAAAGTAATTACCTCAGGCGGATTAATCGTAACAGTATATAAGGTTGAAGAGCAATATTTATCGGTAAAGATAAATGAGGATGTAACTGTAAAGGTGACTAAAGATTCTGTTATTAGGAAGTATGAGGATGAAGCTTAATTTTCGTTTAATAATTCTTGCATTTGCTACGGTTTTCGGACTTATTTTTTCTGCTCCGTCTCTTTTACAACTAGAGAGTGGTAAAAAAGTTACGCTTGGGCTTGATTTGCAGGGCGGACTCCATATGCTTTTGGGTGTAAAAACAGAGGAAGCAATAACTTCTCGCATAAAATCAATCTCGGCAAGTGTGAAAAATTTTAGTGATAAAAAAGATATTCTGATTGAATCTTTTAGTTTCAGCGAAGATAGTGTGACAATAACCTTTTTAGATAAAGATGATGTTAAAAATGTAAAAGATTACATATCGGAGATAAAAGGGAGTGTTGTAGTTGTAGAAGATACGAAGATTTCTATTTCACTTACTCCTGAGGAAGTTTTGGCAACAGGGGAACAGGCTGTTTCACAAGCGGTTGAAACTATTAGAAATAGACTTGATCAATTCGGACTATCGGAGCCATCTGTTACACGACAAGGTAAAGATAAAATCTTAGTCGAATTAGCCGGAATTAAAACCGTAGAGGAAGAGCAGCGAGCTCGTGAGCTTATCTCTCGTGCCGCTAAACTTCAGCTTATGGCAGTTGATGAAGATAGAGCAGGCAGAGTTTATACAATGAGCGATAGTGAGGCTGCGACGTACGGTGATGTTATTTTAGAAGATACTACAAATCCACAAATAAAATATCTGGTTCGTGAAATTCCTATTTTAGACGGCGGAATGCTAACAGATGCACATGTTGGATTTGATCAAAATAATCGTCCTTTGATAAACTTTACATTAAATGCCGAGGGCGCTGAGATATTTGGTGATTTTACGGCTGCTAGTGTCGGCAAACGTTTGGCGGTAGTTCTCGATGGGAAGGTCTATTCTGCTCCAAATATAAATGAGCGCATCGGTGGGGGCAGCGGTCAAATATCCGGCAGCTATACGGTTACTGAAGCCAAAGATTTGGTAATAGCTCTTCGTTCAGGTTCGCTTTTGGCACCTATTTATGTAATGGAAAAACGCTCTGTAGGTCCTAGTTTAGGAGCAGACAGCATTCGAGCAGCACTGCTTGCATTGGTAAGCGGTTTTGGACTTGTTATTTTGTTTATGATGTTTTATTACGGACTAGCAGGCGTTATTGCTAATTTAGCAGTTGTAATCAATCTTTTTATTATATTAGGAACGATCTCATTATTGGGCGCAACATTGACCTTACCTGGTATGGCTGGTATCGTGTTGCACATAGGACTTGCCGTGGATTCTAATATTATTATTAATGAGCGTATTCGCGAGGGTCTGCGTGCAGGAGTTCCAGCCAGCAGAGCGATTTCAGAAGGGTATAAGAAAGCGATGCGTGCAATATTGGATTCAAATATAACACAACTTTTAGCTTGTACTATTCTTTATGTGTACGGAACAGGAGCCATTAAAGGGTTTGCCGTTACTCTTAGTTTGGGTCTTTTGGCATCAATGCTTACGGCAATTGTCGGTACGTACGGGATATACCAGTTTTTTATGGGTCGTATAGAGAAAAATAAAAACTACACATTGTGGTTTGGTATGTCACGAAGAAAAGGAGTGTAATTATGGAACTTTTTAAAGAAGATAAGGTTTATAACTTTCTAGGAAAAGGAAAAATCTTTTTTATTGCGTCATTTGTTCTATTCTTTATCTCAATTGCTCTTATTGCAGTAAAAGGATTCTCCTTTGGTATTGATTTTACTGGCGGAACAGTTGTTCAAGTAAAGTATACCCAAGATGCTCCGATAGATAAAGTTCGTGAAAGTCTTAAAAAAAGTGAACTTTTTAAACATGCAACCGTAAGTGAATTTGGTTCGTCGCAAGAGATAGTTATTAAAACTCCGTCATCAACCGCTGAATTAAGTAACGATATAGGCGATACTACCAAAGAGATTTTAAAAGGCACTGGTGATTTTGAGATTCGCCGTGTTGATATGGTCGGTCCAAAAGTAGGGGATGAACTTCGTGTCAAAGGTCTTACTGCATTTTTGCTGACACTCTTGGCTATTATGGCAACTGTTACATTTCGATATGAGTGGCGTTTTGCTTTGGCGGCTATTATTGCGATTGTTCATGATATCGTTATCACTTTTGGATTTGTTTCTTACTTTGAGGTTGATTTTAACATCGAGAGTGTCGCGGCACTGCTTATGATTTTAGGGTACTCGATACATGACACCATTATTGTTTATGACCGCGTCCGTGAGAATATAGAAGAGTCTAAAGAGACAGACTTCGTTCATGTTATTAATGAAGCTGTTTCACGCACACAGTCTCGTACTACTCTTACTTCATTGACGGTATTTTTTGTTGTACTTACTCTCTTCTTATTCGGCGGAGACATAATGCTTGGGTTTAGTTTCCCGATGTTGGTGGGTGTTGTCATAGGAACATATAGCTCTATTTTTGTTGCTGCTCAACTTGTTGTATGGACAGGATTTAGTGTTACTGACTATCGTCAAAAACTAGCTGAAAAAATAAAATCTAGAGCTGAAAGAGAAAAAATGAGAGCTCAGTTTGAATCTGGGATTATTTAGAGTTTGAGGCTCTCATTTTGGCAAAAGCCAAAACTTCAGTGTCTGAAGATGTTCTGGACTTTGTTCAGGACATGTGAGTGATAATAACAAGGCTCAGTTTGAATCTGGGATTATATAATAAAAAAGTAGTGGGATAATACAAGAGAGTTTATTTAAAAAATCATCTCTTGCGAGATGATTTTGTTTGCTAGTGATCTGTATGACGATTTTCAATTGAGTCGCTAGAAAAAGCTTTTTCCATATATTTATCTGTTGTTAACTCAATTGTGTTGATAACCACTTCATCAAGAGTTTCTAATAAAGCACTAATTTCTTTATTTGTTGAAGCACCTTTATACTTCGTGTATATAATCTTTGTATATTTGCCATTGCTTATTACACTAATCTTTATAGGACATAACGCCATCATTTCAGCGTCAATGTTTGAGATTTGATTTCCAATATATCCGTTACATAGTAAAATTGTTGTTGCAGCCGTTAATTGATTTTTATTAAAATCAGCACCAAACTTTTTAGCATAACCGGCGTCTTTGAACTTCTTGATTAAGTCCAACTCATATAAAACATTCATATGATTTTTTTCGATAGCTTCTTTTAACTCTTTTATGTAAACATCATACGGAGTTTTAACCTCTTTTTTATATACTTCATTTGCAAATGAAGAACTAGCAAGCAGTAGCAAAACACTTAACAGTAACTTTTTCATTAAGCCATCCTTTTTTTTGATTTTGCATAAGGTATCAAATTAAAAATATATCTATCATTAAACGGTAAAAAATAATCACAAAAAAATCACAATGAGATAAAAATTCACAATTTTTGAGAATATTTATAGGACATCAAATGTCATGAAATCTACATTTTAAGATACTTTTTGTATAATTTTCTTAATTAATTTTACAGCAGGGCTTGTCTATGTATAGAGCTCAAAAAACCGCTATGAGTACTAGGAGAGAGTGTTGAATTATAGTTCAAAAGAGTTAGAGAAGCAGTGGCAGTTATACTGGGCAAAAAATAGAAGTTTTGAGCCTAGCGAAGATTTTACAAAACCTAAAAAGTATATACTCAGTATGTTTCCGTTTCCAAGCGGACGTCTTCATATGGGGCATGTTAGAAACTACACTCTAAGTGATGCTTTCGCAAGATATTACCGTCAACAGGGCTTTAATGTCCTTCACCCAATCGGCTTTGACAGCTTTGGTATGCCGGCGGAAAACGCAGCTATCAAAAATGGCTCACACCCAAAAAAATGGACCTACGACAATATTGACTACATGAAGGGCGAGTTTAAATCGCTCGGTTTTTCATTCTCAAAAGAGCGCGAACTAGCAACAAGCGATGAACTTTACACCAAGTTTGAACAGTCTTTTATTATCGACATGTACGAAAAAGGACTTTTGTACAGAAAAAAAGGTTTTTTAAACTGGTGTCCTAGTTGTCATACTGTTTTGGCAAATGAGCAGGTAATAGACGGCTCATGCTGGAGATGTGACAGTGATGTAGTTAAAAAAGATATGAACCAGTACTACTTCAAAATAACTGAGTACGGCGATGAACTGCTCTCTGATTTAAGCAAACTTGAGGGCGGCTGGCCTAAGCAGGTTCTTACAATGCAGGAGAACTGGATAGGCAAGTCAAACGGCTTGGAGTTTAAGCTTTCATTTGATGAGAAATCACAAGAGAGGCTAAATAACAAGTTTGATGGTTTTAGCGTATTTACAACCCGTCCCGACACCATCTATGGAGTGAGCTATGCGGCATTAGCTCCTGAACACGAGATAGTAAGCTATATGATAGAGAATTCACTTCTTGATAAAGAGACAATTGAAAAAATCAAAGAGATGAAAAACACTTCATCCATAGATAGACAAAAAGAGAAGAGCGGTGTGGCGTTAAATCTACATGTACTCCATCCACTGACTAAAAAATCGGTTCCTATCTGGGTTGCAAATTTTGTTCTGATGGATTACGGAAGTGGTGCTGTTATGGCTGTCCCTGCCCATGATGAAAGAGATTTTGATTTTGCCAAAAAATATGATTTGCCAATCAAGGGGGTAATCAAACCCTTTGGCGGCGAGTTTAGTGCAGATAAACCTTTTACGGATGTCGGCGAGCTTTTTGACTCAGAGATGTTTAATACTCTGAACTCCAAAGAGGCGCAGGCTAAAATAATAGAACATTTTGAAGATAAAAAAATCGGTAAAAAAACAACAAACTTCAAACTCAAAGATTGGGGAGTTTCCCGTCAGAGATATTGGGGTGCGCCAATTCCTTTTGTTCACTGCCACGATTGCGGAATAGTGATGGAAAAGAAAGAAAATCTTCCTATCGCCCTTCCTGAAGATATCGTAATTACAGGCGAGGGAAATCCGCTTGACCACCATCCGACGTGGAAGCATTGCAAGTGCCCTAAATGCGGAATAGACGCAGTTCGCGAAACAGATACTATGGATACGTTTGTAGAATCAAGCTGGTATTTTTTACGTTTTTGCGCATCGCCTAAAAACTGGCAAATCGAAGCCTTCTCAAAAGAGCAGATTAAGTACTGGATGCACCAAGGTGTTGACCACTATATCGGCGGGATTGAGCATGCAATTTTGCACCTTCTTTATGCAAGATTTTTTACAAAAGTTTTCCGTGATTTAGGATATTTGGAGTTTGATGAGCCTTTTGGCAGACTTCTTACCCAAGGAATGGTCCTAAAAGACGGTGCAAAGATGAGCAAGTCCAAGGGCAACACGGTTGATCCAGATGCAATTATAGAGAAGTACGGAGCGGATACCGCAAGACTTTTCATACTCTTTGCTGCACCTCCGACACAAGAGCTGGAGTGGAATGACAATGCTGTTGATGGGGCGTATAAGTTTATAAAAAGATTTTTTGAGAGAAGCGTGAATGTTTATAAAACAGATAAAATCCCTACTCTTGAACACTCAAAACTGAACAAAGAAGAGAAGTTTGCCAGAAAGAAGGTGTACGAGGCGCTTGTTCGCGCAGAGGATGTTTACAGAGAGAAATACACCTTTAACACGATGATAGCGGGCGTAATGGAGGCAATGAATGCTCTAAATCTGCAGTCAAACAGCGATGTCTGGAGCGAGGGGTACTGGATTTTGACCTCTATCATGGAACCTGTCATTCCGCACACATGCTGGGAGATAAGCAGTCAAAAATTCTCATTTGCAAATTTGGCACCGCAGAGAGTTGTGGATGAAGTTTTTGTTGAAAACACATTGATTTTGGGTGTCTCTATCAACGGAAAAGCAAGAACCGAGATAGAAGTATCCCCTGATGCCACAAACGATGTGATAATCGCAATGGCTAAAGAGAGTGCTTCAAAATGGCTTGAGGGGAAAACTATAATAAAAGAGATTGTAGTCCCTAAAAAGCTAGTAAATTTGGTTATCAAGGATTAGTTTTGAAACAATTCTCAGGCATCAAAAACGCTTCGTTGTTATTTTTATTACTTTTTGTAATAAGCGGATGCGGATACACCCCGAGCGCTAAATTTTCTCGTGATAATTTGGGAGAGAAGATAAGCACAAGCGTTATTATCTCAGCGGAAGACCCTCAAAATACAGTTGTAATCAAAGATGCAGTTGATAGAGCGGTTATAGAGGTGTTTCAAGCCTCACTGGTCAGCAAAGAACTTTCAGACACACATCTTGTGCTAAAAATGGGCAAGCCGGCATACGCACCGATTATTTATGATGAGAACGGTTTTGTTGTTGGTTATAGGATGCAAGTTATTTTAAATATTGCAAAACACAATAATGGTTCATCAAAAAACTATTCTACAAGAGGGTTTTACGACTTTTCGGTAGCTCCAAACGCTATTGTTACAGACCAAGACAGATTTGAAGCTATCGAATTCGCGGCACAAAGGGCTATTAAATCATTCGTAGCGCAAGTTTCTGCCGAGGGAGCGAGAGCTAAAAAATAGGGAGATGTTATGAACATTCAAGCAATTATTAAAAAAGCTGTTAAAAGATTAGAAGTTGAGGGCAAACTTCTGACGCCCGATTTTTATGCAGAGGCTTTTTGCAAAGAGGCGACCAAAGCCGGTTTTAGTGTTGAAGACTGCTCCAAACTAGATAAATTCAGATCTATGCTCAATAAAGAGTTTCAGGATGAGCTAAAAAAATATCATATCAAAACGATATCCGAACTATCTCACTTTTTGATATCTAAGCTAAATAGAACAAACCCGTCACACTGCTCAAACTTATTGGAGTCCCAAACAGCCTTTACAAAAAGAGTGCTTCAGGTTATAGAGGTACTTCATAACAGAGAAGCAGCCGAGCTGGCAAGAAAAAGCTTGGATTTATTAAGCAGAGAGGCTTCGATTGCGGAAATAGAGCAGTTTAGACAGTCTTGGATTAATTTTACAACCACATACGACGATACCTTTTTACAAAAGTTAAAATCATTTGGTGAAATCGACAGCAGTGATTTAAAGAAGAGTGTCCAAAATCTAAATTTAACCGGTGTTTCCTGTAAAATTTCAGACTCATTTGAGCTTTCAAAGGTAGCGTCACTCTTAGTCTCATCGCTTGTTCCGTCAATCGCCTCTGATGCAAACGAGAAGATAATTCAAATAAGCCAAAAAATTCAAAATAATCCTGCGCTTTTAGAAGACTCTACCATCGAAGCTGAGATAAAATCTGCAATATCTCTGAGAATTGCTCTTGATAAACAGAGCGTAAAAGATATGGTTGAGTCCATAGACGGCGTTCTTGACAGGCTCTCTCTTAGACTTATAGAGATGATAGAGAGTTCGGACAGCTCAACTACCGAGATACAAAAGATAAAAAAAGAGCTTGAGAGCTACTCAAATGAGGGCATAAGTACAAATTTTAATATCGCACATAAAAAACTATACACCATTGCAGTGGCACTTGAAGAGAACACCCAAGCGCTGACAAAAGATTTAAAAAAGCACAGCAGCGAAGTAAGCATACTAAGTAAAAAAATAGAGCAGTTAGAGGTTGAGCTTGAGCAAGCCAAAGAGCAGTCAAGAGAGGATTTTTTAACAAAACTTTTCAATAAGCGTGCATTGGATGAGTTTATGAGTGTTAAAGAGGCAGAGTTTGAAAGATACGGTCACAACTTCACAGTCGTATTTTTTGATCTTGATTACTTTAAAGCAGTTAATGACACCTACGGGCATGATGCCGGTGATGCAGTGCTTGTCGCTTTTGCAAAAATTCTCAAAAATGAGGCTAGAACCGTTGATATAATAGGAAGATTTGGTGGTGAAGAGTTTATGGCGATTCTTGGCGAAACTGATCTTGATGGCGGAGTGGTTTTCGCGCAAAAAGTACGAAACAAGGTTAAAAATGCCCGTATGATGTATAAAGAGAACCGCATAGAGCTTACCGTCAGCTGCGGTGTAAGCGAGAGAAAAACACACTTCTCGCTTCAAAATCTAGTTAAATCGGCTGATGAAGCTCTATACAAAGCAAAAAAAGACGGCAGAGACAGGGTTGAGGCTAAGTGATATTAAAAGATTATCTAAATTCTAAGCCTCTTTTTTACGAGGAGATTGACTACGCTCGTATGCCGCGTGTCTATGAAAAAGTGAAATCTTCTCTGGCTGCTCCTAAAACAGTTCATATAATCGGAACAAACGGCAAGGGAACTACTGGGCGTTTTTTGGCTAATGCCCTCTGCTCAATGGGATTTTATGCAGGACACT
Organism: Sulfurimonas sp.; assembly: GCA_030654155.1. GTDB lineage: Bacteria > Campylobacterota > Campylobacteria > Campylobacterales > Sulfurimonadaceae > Sulfurimonas. The sequence goes on from JAURYA010000060.1 coordinate 25,291, forward strand.
ACACGTCGCCGCATATCTTAGAGTTTAACGAGAGAGTTTGGTTAAATGACGCAAATGCAACCGATGCAGAGTTAGAAGATGCACATGTAGAGTTGCAAAAACTTTTAAGCAAGTCAGACTCTGATTCTCTTAGCTACTTTGAGTACACAACCCTTTTGGCAATGATTATTTTTAAAAAGTGTGATTATGTGGTTATGGAGGCAGGGCTTGGCGGCGAGTTTGACGCCACTGCTGTATTTGCCAAGTGTCTGACGCTTGTAACGCCTATTGCTTACGACCATGAAGCTTTTTTAGGCTCAAGTATAGAGAGTATCGCTGCTACAAAATTAAATGCCATTCAAAACAGCGCAATACTTGCTTCTCAAAACTACGATGAGGTTTATAAAATTGCCGATAAACTTAAGACCGAAAAATCTTTAAATATTAAAAAAGTCACTGAATTTATAGATGAAAAAGATAGCCAAAAGATAGAACAAATAGCTAAAAAATTATCGCTTGTTCCATATTTGAGAGATAACTTGTCGCTTAGCATATCTGCGTTGAATTTTTTAGGACTCAAATATGAGATAGAAAATTTCTCAGCAGCGCCTCTTTTTGGAAGAGTTACAAAAATAAGCGAGAATATAATTGTTGATGTTGGACATAACGCGTTGGCTGCACAGGGCATAGCAGAGGCTCTGAGTGGGCAAAAAATCAGACTTGTTTATAACAGTTACAAAGATAAAGATTATAGAGAGATACTCTTGATTTTAAAGCCTGTTATCTTAAGCGTAGAGATTATTGAGATTGAAAACCCAAGAGTAGAAGAGTTGGAAAAAATCCAAAAAGCGTTGGATGAGTTGGATATCGCTCATACAATTTTCAAAGAGATAAAAAAGGAGCAAAACTACCTAGTTTTTGGCTCTTTTAGCGTTGTTGAAGAATTTTTAAGGAGTTATGTCTAATGTCACAGCAGAGACTGTTCCAGTACTACAAAACCGCTAAAAATCAAGATTTGGAACTCTTGATTTGCGATGACTCAAAAGAGGCTCATGAGCTTGAGAGCGTAGCCAGATTTTTCAAGCAGGATGTTATTGTTTTTCCTGATTTTAGAGCTACTTACGGGGATGATTTAAGGGTTTACAAAGAGGAGCTTCATGAGCTCTTCTGTGCTTTGAGAAAATATTATACATGTAAGAAAAAGCCGCTTGTTATTTCGCCGCTAAAAACACTCCTTTTCAATCTGCCGCGCAAAGAGCTTTTGGACTCTGTAGTTATAGAGTTTGGAACAAAAATAGAGTTTAAAAAATTTCAAGAGCAGATGCTGTTTTGGGGATACAGCTTTGTTGATATGGTACAGGTGGAGGGTGAAATATCTTTTCGCGGAGATATCATAGATATTTATCCGCCATCAAGTGCTCTGCCGCTTCGCATCTCGCTCTTTGACGATGAGATTGAGCAGATAAAATATTTTGAACTTGAATCCCAAAGAACACAAAAAGATGAGCTTGAGAGTTTTGAGCTGACTCCCGCATTTTTCTCTCTGGATGAAGAGGGGTTTGAGAGCCTAAACGAGAGGGTAAAAAAGAGTGAATTTGACTCTCTTGTAAAAGATATAGCCTCTTTGGGTCTATGGCACTTGGGCGAGAACGCTATAAGCTTTTTAGAGGGCAAAAATGCAAAACTAGTCAGAAATCTAGATGCTACTTTGGTGGATGCTTATGCGCTTAATAAACCAACACTCTCAAGAGAGTGCTTTAACCTTGAGGTCTTAAGCGAGTCAGATGATTTTAAAGAGATTTTTGTCACCGACCTTCATGCTCTTTTAAAAGTACATAAAGATAAAAAGATAACTATTATCGCTTCAAATGAGGCTGTCGTAAAGCAGGCAGGGTTGTTTGAACTTAAAAATATTAGCGTGGTTTATGCTCCCTACATTTTAAACATAATCTCCAAAGATGAGCTTGTTATTTCTTTGAACAAACAAAACAAAGTAAGACGCAGAAGAAAAAGCTCAATCCTGCTTGATGATTTAAAATCGGGCGATTATGTCGTTCATGAGGATTACGGGGTCGGTATATTTGAGGCTATTGAGCAGACCAAAATTCTCGGCGGTATTAAAGATTTTATAGTTATCAAGTATGTCGGTGACGATAAGATTTTGCTCCCCGTTGAAAATCTTGACTGCATCGACCGATACATCGCTTCAGGCGGCTCCGTTCCGGTCTTGGACAAGCTTGGCAAAGGAAGTTTCGGCAAACTAAAAGAGAGCGTTAAAAAACGCCTTATGGAGATAGCGGGGCAGATTGTAAATACCGCTGCCGCAAGAGAGCTAATCCAAGCGCCTAAAATTAGAGTGGATGAGAGCGAGCTGATAGAGTTTCAAAAGCTCTCCGGTTTTGACTACACAGACGACCAGACTCAGTCGATTTATGAGATAATTACGCAGATGAGTTCGGGTCACATCATGGACAGACTTCTTAGCGGGGATGTCGGCTTTGGTAAAACAGAGGTCGCAATGAACACTATTTTTGCCGCATACAAGTCAGGCTTTCAAGCGGCTCTAATTGTCCCTACAACGCTTCTCTCGGCTCAGCACTACCGCTCACTGCGAGAGAGGTTTAATAATCTGGGAATCAAGACGGCAAAGCTGGATAGATTTGTCAGCGCAAAAGATAAAAGCAATATAATAAAAGGATTGGCTTCAGGCGAAATAGATGCCGTAGTTGGAACACACTCTCTTTTTGATTTGAATTTTAAAAACTTGGGCGTCGTTATAATCGATGAAGAGCATAAGTTTGGCGTAAAACAAAAAGAGAAGATAAAAGAGCTCTACCACAATGTGCATCTCCTCTCGATGAGCGCAACCCCGATACCGCGCTCACTTAATCAGGCTCTCAGCTCTATAAAGACGATGTCGCAGCTCTTAACTCCGCCAAGCCAAAGACAGCCGGTTAGAACCTTCGTAAAAGCGTATGAAGAGAAGCTTATAAAAGAGGTAATACTCCGAGAGATTCGCCGCGGCGGGCAGATATTTTATGTCCATAACTCAATTGACCATATGCCTATAAAATTAGGCGAGTTAAAAGCACTATTACCGTCGCTTAGAGTCGTGATGCTCCACTCAAGAATCTCTGCAACTGATACCGAAAAAGAGCTTTTGAAGTTTGAAGCTGGCGAATATGACCTTATGCTTGCAACCTCCATCATCGAATCGGGCATCCATATGCCTCGCGTAAACACCATAATTGTTGATGGCGCGGATAGATTTGGTATGGCGGATTTGCATCAGCTTCGCGGTCGAGTAGGGCGCAGCAGCGTTGAGGGTTTTGCATATTTTATAGTAAATGACAAAGAGACATTGACTGATGATGCTAAAAAAAGACTTCTGGCACTCGAATCAAACTCATTTTTGGGAAGCGGCTCGGTGCTGGCTTACCACGATTTAGAGATACGAGGGGGCGGAAACCTTGTCGGAGACGCTCAGAGCGGACATATAAAAAATATCGGCTATTCGCTCTATCTTAGAATGTTAGAAGATGCCATAAAACTCCTTAGCAACCAAGTGCAGGTTGAAAAGATGAAAGTAGATATAAAACTCACAATCTCCGCTTATATATCCGATGAGATAGTAAAAGAGGACAGACTTCGCATAGACATCTACAGAAGGCTCTCGGCGTGTGTAGAGCCAATCGAAATATACGAGATACAAGAAGAGGTTATTGACAGATTTGGAGAGCTTGACACACCTACAAAACAGTTTTTTGAACTTATGGTTATCAAACTCCTTAGTTTACAAATGAAGATAAAAAGCGTCTCAAATTATGGTCAAAATATAACATTTACATATATGGATGAGAGAAAAGAGAGTATAAAATCAGATTCAAAAGATGATGACGACATCGTAAAAGCTGTGCTTCTGTATTTGAGGGCGTGAGGGCTAACAATAAGAGTTTGAGATTCAGATATTAATAAATTATATTGTATTGCATTACATATAATATTGCGATATAATTGTAAAACTCCACGATAGGAACCGAGTATGTTAGAAGAACTTTTTATTAAAAGCCGAGATTTTGTTAATTTAAACAATCAAGAATATAAAAGATATTTTATCAATACAAAAAACTTAGAACACAGATTATCAATAATTATCGGTCCAAGAGGAGTTGGAAAAACAACTACGGTCGCTCAATACATAACACTCAATTACAAAGAGGGTGAAGCTCTATATGTAAATCTTGATGATATCCAAAACTCCTCAAAATTTACCATGATAGAAATTGCAGAGGAGTTTGTACTCAATGGCGGCAAGCTACTTTGTTTTGATGAGATACATAAGCACAGCAGTTGGTCTGGGGAACTTAAAAATATTTATGATAGATTTGATAAATTAAAAATCATAGCAACAGGAAGTTCAGCACTTCAAATCAATAAGGGAAGCCATGATTTAAGCCGAAGAGCCATTGTCTACAATATGGTTGGTATGAGCTTTAGAGAGTTTTTAGAACTTCATTACGGTTATAAACTGGGTAGTTACTATTTGGAAGATATATTAGCTAATCACATTGAAATTGCAACAAATATCAAAAAAACTATTGAACAAAACGACCAAAAGATAATTCCGCTTTTTAAAAACTATCTTAGATTTGGATATTATCCTTATTATTTATCAATGCCAAATGAGTTGCTATTTTTTCAAACGCTTCAACAAAATATCAATGTATCAATAGAGAGTGATTTACTCAATGTTTATCCCAAACTCAATGGAAACAGCATTAAAAAAATAAAAATGCTTTTATCGGTAATTATTAAAAATGTACCGTTTGAACCTAATATGAGTGAGATTAAAAAAGCGACAGATATTACCGATGACAGAACGCTAAAAGAGTACCTTGCCAAACTCGATGATGCGGGGCTTATCAAGCTTCTTATGCAAAATTCATTATCTATGAAATCATTTGATAAACCGGAAAAAATTTATTTAGCTAACACCAACCTAATGTACACAAAAGAACCAAATATTGGAAATCTAAGAGAAACATTTTTTGTAAATCAACTTGATAATTACTACAAAAACAGACAAAGTCTAAGTGATGATGGCATCTTTGCAAGTAAGGCAGGTGATTTTTATTGTGAAGAAAAATATACATTTGAAGTCGGTGGAAAAAATAAAAGTTTTGAGCAAATAAAAGATATGCCAAACTCCTATGTAGCAAGTGATGACATGGAAGTTGGGATTGGAAATAAAATTCCCCTTTGGCTTTTTGGGTTTTTGTATTAAATTTTTGTGATAAATATTATCTTGTAGATTAGTTTATGAGATATTGGATAAAAGATAAATAAAGGAAATATAACATTGAGAATAGCATTTATAGGCGATATTGTAGGAAGTCCAGGCAGAGATATGTTAAAAGCGCATCTCAAAAAAATTAGACAAGAACATAATATAGACTTTGTAGTTGCAAACTATGAAAATGCTTCTCACGGTTTTGGGCTGACTGCAAAAAATGCAAGCGAGATTGTAAGTTTTGGCGTTGACTGCATGAGCGGCGGAAACCACACATGGGATAAAAAAGATGTTGAAGCGCTTTTTGATACCCACGAGATTTTAAGACCTCACAACTATCCAGATGAGGTAAAAGGAACAGGCTGTAAAGTTTACGATGTGTGCGGAGAAAAGTTGGCAGTTTTAAACCTTATGGGTCATTACTCAATGCCATACACAAATAACGCTTTTAGAGCGGCAAAGAGTACAGTTGAGGCGCTACATGCAGATGGCGTAAAAAATATATTTATAGATTTTCATGCAGAGGCTACAAGCGAAAAACGAGCTATGATGATGCTGCTTCAAGGGAGTGTGAGTGCCATCATCGGAACACACACTCATGTTTCAACAGATGATTTTCAAATCTATAGAGGTACGGCATATCTAACAGACATTGGCTTGAGTGGCTGTCGCGATAACGTAATAGGCATGGATGAGAAGGTGCCTCTAAAGCAGTTTTTTACCGGAATTAAAGGTCATTTTGATATTCCAAAAAAGTGTAAAAAAATAATGCAGATAGCTATTATGGATTTCAGTGGCGGCAAATGCAGCGGCGCATTTAAGTTAAAGATATTTGAAGAGGGCACGGTTATAAGAACGGATGCTTGGATAGAGAGCGAGTAGTTAAGCGGCAGTTATTTGGAAATATTTGTCATTCGCAGAGTAGGTATTTACCATTACATGTCGTAAATTTTTCTCTTTTGCCTCTTTAATATTATTAGGCAGCTTTTCGTCTATTTTAGGTGTCTGGCTCAAAGTCAGAGTAGGTTTTCTCATCAGTGAGAACATCGTGCTATTGCCATCATAGGCAACTTTCGCATTGATTGTGGTAGTTAATTGTTTTAGTCTTAGTTCATCCTGAGTTTGTAACTGTTCTTGTAGTTTTTGCTGGTTATTAAAAGATTTATAGTTAGAGATATAATCGATAGGTAAATTTTTATTGTTGTGTGATTTTATTATGGTAGATTTTGACAGCTCTTCACCAAAAGAGTCTAAACTTTCCTTAGAGGCATCAGTTTTATAGCTGTTGGTCTTATTTGAACCGTTGGCGCTAATATATGTACTATATGATGATACAAACACTGTGATTTTCTCCCTATTAGCGCACATTATAAGGCAAATAAACTTCAAAAAATATAAAAGAAGAAGCGTACTTTTTTAATACATTTGATACAATAGTAAAAAGATATATTTGGGGATGTTTTTATGAGTGCTAAAATTGTTGTCGTAGAAGATGAAGAGGATATATTAGAGCTTATTGAATACAATTTGACGAAAGAGGGCTATGAGGTTATAGGATTTTTAAACACAAAAAGCGTTGAGCAGATGCTCAGCGAAGAGAGTGTTGACCTGCTTATTATGGATAGAAATCTTCCCGGAGTAGAGGGGAGCGAATTTGTCCAAGTTCTTAGAAAAGATGGATTTGTGACACCTGTTATCTACTTAAGCGCAAAGAGCCTAGAGAGCGAGATAGAAGAGGGTTTTATGCGTGGGGCAGATGACTATATAACAAAACCTTTTAACATGAAAGAGCTGCTGCTTCGCATTAAAGCAATTTTAAGAAGAACAAGCAAAAAGGTGGAAGATGGAGTTTTGGCATATAGGGATTTAGTGCTGAATAAAAGCTCTAGAACATTGAGCGTTGAGGGCAAGGACGTTGATGTTACAAAACTTGAGTTTAATCTCTTGTGTGAGTTTATTTTAAATAAAAACAGCGTGCTTGACCGCGACTACCTGCTGGAAAATGTATGGGACGGAGCGGAGGAGTACCAGTACAAAACCGTAAATGTTGCAATAAACCGTCTAAAAGAGAAGATAGACCCCAATAAGAGCAAAAACTACATACAAACTGTTCGAGGAATAGGGTATAAATTGTGTTAAAAATACATCAAATATTTATACTAAAATTTCTGCTGCTGTTTGTAAGCACACTCTTAATTACCTCCGTTATCGGCTATATAGCGCTAAAAGATATAATTATTGAACATAAGAAAAATCACCTAAAGCATGCCATCGAGCTAATGGAGATAGAGTTAGAAAAAGTAGATAGTTTAGATAGTTTTGCAATGCAAATCAATAATAAAACATCTCTTAGGGTAACCATAATATCTGAGGATGGAGTTGTGTTGGCCGAATCAAATGCAGATAAAGCAGAGATGGACAATCATGCTTCAAGATTTGAAATAATGCAGTCAAATGCCAACGATTACGGAGATATAACAAGATATTCAAAAACCGTTAAAGCTGATTTTTTGTATGTTGCAAAAAAAATTGTTTATAAAAGTAGACATATATATGTAAGACTTTCGATGAATCTTACGCAGATTATGAGTGATTTTTACTCTCTGTGGATAAGGCTATTTTTTATTTTTGTCGCTATTGTAATTCTTGCTACATATATATCCAAAAAAATGAGTCAAAGAATAGTTTATGATATCACTCAAATTACAAACTATCTTGATGAGGTTTCAAATAAAAACTACAAAGCGGTGATAAAAACAAAATATTTTTATGAGTTTTTGCAAATATCGCTACTTCTTAAAAATCTGGTGAAAAAGTTGAGTAAAAATGAGAAGAAAAAAGCAAAGCATATGGCGAAGCTTAGACTTATAAATAAGCAAAAAAACGACATTCTCTCAGCTATTTCGCATGAGTTTAAAAATCCCGTAGCAGCAATTATGGGTTATTCTCAGACTATTCAAGAAGATAGCGATATGCCAAAGAGCATAAGGGATAAATTTTTGGGCAAAATCAGCTCAAACGGTGATAAAATATCTAAAATGCTAGATAGACTTACTCTCTCTGTCAAGCTTGAAAACGGCGATTTGTCTATCAATAAAAGCGAGTTTGATTTAAAACAGCTCTGCCATGAAGTTGCATCAAATCTTGCTCTGAAATATAAAGATAGAGAGATAAGCGTTGTAGCAGATGAGCAGATGGTTTTTACCGATAAGACTATGTTGGAACTGGCGCTCATCAATCTAGTTGACAATGCTTTAAAATACTCAAGAAGCGATGTTGTCGTAGAGCTAAAAGACAAAAAAATCTCCGTAATAGACAGCGGAATAGGGATAAAAGAGGAAGATATTAAGAGAATAACGGACAAGTTTTACAGAGTAGATAAAAATAGATGGGACAACTCTATGGGAATCGGTTTGGCTATGGTTACCTATGTTTTAAAACTGCTTGACTCATCGCTTGAGATAAATTCAAAGTTCGGTAAAGGCTCGACATTTAGTTTTAGTGTTGAGAAAATGTTAAAGAGCTAGATTTTTGACTGGATTGTCATTTTTTTGGCTTCAAAGAGCTCTACCGCTTTTTGAACCATCGGCTCATCTTTAATATGCGCTCCATCTATCTCTCTTGAATAGTCGCTGCTCTGGCAGTTTACAGCGCAGCTGGCACTTCCTTCGATTTCAGCATCTTCTATCATAGATGCAGGCTCATACTGCTCTATCTCTGGTTCAATCTCTTTTGTGCAGACTTCATGTTTGATTTTAGTCTCAAATCCGAACACCTCCCGTACAAGCTGTTTTATAACTCCGTAGCTGTGTGTTAAAACTTTTTTACACTCTTCATTAGCGCAGCTCTCCCATGTTAAGAGATTCTCTTCATAGGAGATAAATCTAATGCTTTTAGTAAAACACTCACCTAGTTCAAAGTTTCTGTCTTTTATTTTAAAAACAAGCTGCTCAAAGGTTTTTTCATAAGGATTTATTTCTACATGCAAATCTTTTTTTGGTTGAGGCTCTTTTTGTTGAGCAGCAGCTTCCTCATTTGGTATATTGACTGGAATTGCGCATGAGATGGCAGGTCTGTATATCTCTTTTTGCAGAGACTCTATCATCTGGTCAACCTCTTTTATACGCAGTGCTTCCATCATTTTAAAAAAGATAAGCGAGAGCACAAAAGAGCCGTCAGCGTTTATGCCAAAGAGATATTTTGCGTCGCTTAAAATTCTAAAAAATCTATCTAGAACAAGAGTGGAGTAGAGCGCGTCTGAAGCGAACATTCTCTCTTTTAAAAATGCTATAAGCTCATCTACGACCATAACAGCTTCGTAATCTTGCAAAACTTTTACATACTCTACTATTTTTGCATAATCTTTTGCAAAAACCGCACTAAATAGTTCACTTATAAATTTAGGGTCAACAAGTCCCAGCATGTCTGTAACTGTGCGGACATCTACATAGTTTTTAGAGTAGATAATGGCTTGGTCGAGCAGGGTAAGAGTGTCTCTAAGGCTTCCGCTTCCGCTTCTTGCAAGTATTTCAAGAGCTTCTGTCTCATATTTAATTCCCTCAAGATTTAAAATATGTGCCAAATGGTCCACGATTTTATTTGCAGCAATCGACTTAAATCTAAAGTGCTGCGTACGGCTAAGTATGGTTGCAGGAAGCTTTAGGGGGTCTGTCGTTGCCAAAATAAACTTAACATATGAGGGCGGTTCTTCAAGTGTTTTAAGAAGCGCGTTAAAAGCCTCTTTTGTTAACATGTGAACTTCGTCGATGATGAAGATTTTAAATCTAGCCGTAGTCGGTTTGTATTTTGTCTGCTCAATCAAATCTCTGATATCATCTATTTTTCTAGATGAAGCCCCGTCCATTTCTACTATGTCTATGTGACGGTTTTCAAGAGAGTTTATGCAGTTTAAACAAACGCCGCAAGGCTGGTGGGTTAAACCTGCCTCACAAATAAGAGCTTTTGCAAAGATGCGGGCGGTGGAAGTTTTTCCGCTTCCGCGAAGCCCTGAGAAGAGATATGCGTGAGAGAGTCTGTTTGAGTCAAGTGCGAGTGAGAGAGTTTGGGAGATTGTCTCTTGACCGATAAGCTCATCAAAGCTTTTTGGTCTATATTTTCGCGCTAATACTTCTGAACTTTCTCTCACGCTTGCTCTCCATTTTTAAGTGCCGTGATTTTAGCATTTTAAGAGTTAAACTTTGATATGAAGAGTTATTTATTTTACAGCAGCGAACTCATTGAGATATGGTTGATATCTTGCTTTGCAACTTTTTTTTGAATAGATAAAATTTCGTTAATATTGCCAATATTTTTTCTACATTTTGCATTATGCAGAATAACCAAAGAAGCACTGGTACTCAACAGATCAAATTTTTTCATATTTCCATCTCTGTCCTTGGTAGATATAAACCCGCTCTGCTTATCTTCTTTAGAGTAAAGTTCTCTTGCATCATCTTTAAATTTTGTGAGTATATTAAAGATTTTTTTTATATATTTTGTTTCATTATTCTCATTAAATTCTACGCCGATAAAAAAGTCATCACCCCCGATATGGGCTTTGAAAAACTCTTGAGGGAGATTTTTTCTTAATATATCTGCAAAAAGCATAATAGCTCTATCTCCGTTTCTAAATCCGTAAACATCATTAAATGCCTTAAAATTGTCCAAATCAAAATAGCATAAAATGTAGTTGTTTTTGCTTGCGGCTATTACTGAGAGATACTCTTCAATCATAATATTTCCGGGAAGTTTTGTTAATGGATTTTGCTCTCTTGCATAGATGAGATTTTGCTCATTCATAATGGAAATAATTGCTCTGGCAGATAAAAATCCGCAATACTTTGAGTTGTTTGTTAAAATAATGCCGACAGAATCGGGATTATTTGAAAAAAGCTCAATTATAGTCGACATGTTGCAGGTTATCTCTGTAATACCGCAAGGCTGGATAAGGTTTTTGAGTTTAAGTTTTCTTGTGCCGTTGTTGAGCATTAATGACCTGCCGTAAGGCGAATATATGAACTCTTTTATTTTATTTTCCTGTAAAATTCCCATAGGCTCATTGTTGGAGTTTACAATAGTTACAACTTCAGTTTGCGGATTTTTTTGAAAATATTCTACAACAAGATTCATGTTAGTATCAAGAAACATAGGAGCTGTTTTGTCTAGATGTGTCTCTATTTTGCAACTGCTGTCAGTAGCCCTTTTTTCATTCTTTAAGATGTCAATAACGTGAGGATACTCTTTTAATATCTCCGCAGATTGAACGGTCGGTTTTTGTACAAAATAGCCCTGAACCAGATGGCAACCTATATCTCTGCATGCAAAGAGCTCCTCTTTTGTCTCAACGCCCTCTGCTATAACCTTTATGCCGAGTTGAATAGCCAAATGTGTAATGCTTCTGCTCATTATCTTTTTTTTGATATTCGTGTCTATATCGCTTAGAAAAAATCTATCTATTTTTATGACGTCAGGCTTGGAGTCATAGAGAAGCTTGTAGCCTGAGTGGCCTACGCCAAAATCATCAATGGCGATGCAGAAGTTTTCTTCTTTATAGTGAGCGAGAACCTCTTGCATTCGCAAAGTGTTGGAGATTTCATGCCTCTCCGAAATTTCAAAACAGATACTGTTCTTGTCCACTCCGTAGCGTTTTAAAAGTTTGTTCGTGTTTCCATGCTTGAAATTTGGCATGTCAAGAAGTCTATTGTCAAGGTTGTAAAAGAGTTTGATATCTTCATAGCCTTCAATAGTTATGAATTTTTTTAGAGCTTTTTTTCTAAGTTTGATATCAAAAGAGTAGAGCAGGTTGTCTCTGTACACTTCGTCAAACAGCTCAAAAATAGAGCTAAAGCCTACATCTTGGTAGTTTCTAAGAAGTGCTTCAACCCCAAAAATTTTACCTGTATGGATGTTTAAAATCGGTTGAAATGCAACATCTAGAATTTTTAAGTTGTTTATCCATTTTTTTGGCAGATTATTTTTCATGGCATAATTTTAGTGCCAAATTATTTCATGAAGGTTACAACTATTTTATTTGAAGTGAAAAAGTAGAGATAGTTCCATGCCCTATGCCATCGCTCTTTAGCGTGACATCTCCGCCTAAAATATTTGCCATTTTTTTACTAAGAGAGAGACCCAAACCTGTTCCTTTGTGGCTCTTTTGCATAACATTTTCGAGCTGGGTAAAGTCGTTAAAGAGGTGTTTCATATCATCCTCAGATATTCCGATACCGCTGTCTTTTACTTTTACATGTAGATTATGATTTTCGTTATATAGCTCTAGTTGTATGCTTCCCTGTTGAGTAAACTTTATGGCGTTGGAGATAAGATTTACCACAATCTGTTTAAACATCTGAGGGTCGGTTTGGTATTTTTTATTTTCAAAGTTATCAAATATAAAATCAAATTTGATATTTTTATCCTTCGCCAAAGGAGAGAGCATGTTGAGGCTGTTTTGAACTATATCTAAGATATTTACATTCTCAATATGTGCTTCCATCTTGCCGGCTTCAATCTTGGCTATGTCTAAAATCTCATTTATCATACTAAGAAGATATTGGGCAGAGGATTCAATATTTCCAACTGTATCTTTTTGATCCTCATTCAGCTCTTCATACTCAATCATAAACTGCGCAAAACCTATAATTGCATTTAGCGGAGTTCTAAGCTCATGCGACATGTTTGAGATAAATGCGGATTTTGCCTTTGACGCAGAGGTTGTTCTCTCGATTAGTCTGATTCTATCAAGCTGCAGTGTTATCATGGAAGCGATAGAGTTATAAAAATCCTGTTCATTTTTATCTTCAAAGCTCTCTATTCCAAGTTCAATGGAGCCGAAATATATCTTCTCATCATTCTCAAAATCACTCACATAAAGATTTGTGCACTCTTTGTCTGAAGCTCTATTTTGGTCTTTTGTAAAATGCAGATTCTCTTTATGTGTCAATTTTTTTATCTCTTGCATAGAGACATCCATACACTCATCTTCGCTTTTTGTCTGAATGATGGTGTTGAAGACTTCGATTAGCTGAGTAAACCTTTTTAGTCTTAACTTATTTTCCTCTTCTAGCGTCTGAAGTGCGGAGTATGTGGTTTTTAGCATATTGTTAAAAGAGTGTGTGAGAGTGGCTATCTCATCCTGCGAATTTACGTTTAACTGTGCGGAGTAGTTTTGCGTTTTGGTTATGTAGTCGGTTGTGGCTGTGAGCTCTTCGATCGGTTTTACAATATCTCTTGATTGTTTGATAGACATATAGATAATCAGTATAAAAATAATAA
>JAURYA010000071.1 GCA_030654155.1 Sulfurimonas sp.
ATGTGATTGTCTAGGTGGCTATAGAGAGAGGGAAACGCCTGGCTCCATTCCGAACCCAGAAGCTAAGCCTCTCATCGCTGATAATACTGCACCTGTCAGGTGTGGAAATGTAGGTCGCTGCCTAGTTGATCATTTCTTAACAACCCTCACTTTTACCAATCATACAATCAAACCGCATAACACAATTATAAAAAAACTAACATGTAATTATAAATAATTTAAATTCAGCATTAGCTATCACTATATTTTAATCTATTATAGAGTTTTCTATCTGCCACTTATGTTTTATAATATCCATATTTACTCTTTTAAGCCTATCTAAAAAGTACTCTCTTACAACCTCTTTTGCGCCTAAACTTTTCAGATGTTCTGTGGGCACTTGACAGTCGATAAAATCATATCCCCAAAATTTGAGATGCTTAACAAGCATTGCATATGCTGATTTTGAGGCATCATTTACCAGGGAGAACATAGATTCTCCGCAAAAAACTTTTCCTACAACAACTCCGTAAAGTCCACCGACAAGTTTTCCATCTTGATAGCTCTCAATGCTGTGCGCCATATCCATATCGTGAAGTACGCTGTAAGCCTCAATTATTTCATCTTGTATCCAAGTACCGTTTTGATTTTCTCTCTTTACGCTGCTGCACTGCTTCATAACCTGAGTGAAGTTGCTATCAAATTTATACTGAAATTTTTTCATGCTTTTTTTAAGCGAGCGGCTTAATTTAAAATCATCTAGCTCCATTATAAGTCTGGGGTTTGTTGACCACCAAATAATCGGGTCATCTTTAGCATACCAAGGAAATATTCCATTTTGATAGGCTCGAATAAGTCTAGAGGGATTTAAGTCGCCTCCCCATGCAACGATACCGTCTTCATTCGCATCGTTTGGACTTGGAAATGTTAAGTTATATTTATTTAATTTTGGTATGTTCAAGCAGGTTCTTTGAAATTTAAAATCAGCTTTCTGTTAAATGATACGTTTACACTGCCGCCATTTTTTAGTTTGCCAAAGAGTATCTCATCACTTAATTTGTTTGTTACATTGTCTTGAATATATCTCTTTATCGGTCTTGCTCCCATCTCAATTGAGTAAGAATTCTCTGCTATATACTCTGCGGCTTTGGGAGATATTGTAATGGTTATTTTTCTCTTCTTAAGGTCGCTGTTTAGCTCATCCATAAACTTATTTACGATTCCTTTGACTACCTCTATATTTAGCTGATTAAACTCTACTACAGCACTTAATCTATTTCTAAACTCAGGAGTAAAGAAGAGTTTTAACTCTTCATTTTTTGAGAGCGAGCTATCCTTGTTGAAGCCCATTACGTTTCTAGCTGTTGCACCGATATTTGATGTCATAATAAGTATGACATTTTGGAAGTTTGCCTTATAGCCGTTATTGTCGGTGAGAGTTGCATTATCCATAATCTGGAGTAAAATATTTACCAAATCAGGGTGAGCTTTTTCTATCTCGTCAAGCAGTAAGACAGTGTAAGGGTGTCTTTTTATCGCCTCTGTAAGCAAGCCGCCCTGCTCATATCCTACGTAGCCCGGAGGTGCTCCGACAAGCCTGCTTATGGCATGTTTTTCCATATATTCGCTCATATCAAATCTCTCAAAATTAATGCCTAAAATTTGGCTAAGAGAGAGTGCAAGTTCTGTTTTGCCCACGCCCGTAGGCCCAGAAAATAGAAATGAAGCGATTGGCTTGTTTGGCGGAGTAAGGCCTGCTTTGGATATTTTTATGGCTTTTGCCACCTCTGCAACTGCTTTGTCCTGCCCGATTACTTTTTTTTGCAAATTCTCTTCCAAGTTTATTAGAGAGAGTGTTTCATCCTGCGTTACTTTTGAACCTGAAATACCGACAATTTTTGAGATGGTATTTTCAATATCGTGTGAGTTGACTACTCTTTTTTTCTTGCTTTTTAGATGAAATGACGCGGCGGTTTCATCTATGAGATCGATTGCCTTATCGGGTAAAAATTTATCTGTTATATATCTTTTTGATAAGTCTATAGCTGTTTTTAGGGCTTTATCTGTAAATGTTACGTTGTGGTGCTCTTCGTATTTGCTCTTTAAACCCTTTAGAATCTTATAAGTTGTTTTTACTGAAGGCTCATTGATATCAACTTTTGAAAATCTTCTGCTTAACGCTTTATCTTTTTCAAAACCGTTTCTATACTCTGCAAATGTGGTAGCACCCATACATTTTAGCTCGCCAGAAGCAAGGGCAGGCTTTAGCTGGTTTGCCGCATCCATAGTTCCGCTTGTTGAACCCGCGCCTATTAGGGTGTGAATCTCATCAATGAAAAGAATAGCGTTTGGAATAGATTTAAGCTCATCCATAATGCCTTTTAAGCGCTTCTCAAAATCGCCTCTATATTTTGTGCCTGCAAGCATCGCTCCCAAATCGAGTGCATAAAGCTCACTGTTTTGGATAATAACGGGGACTTCGCGTGCCGCTATCTTTAGTGCCAGCCCCTCTGCAATAGCAGTTTTTCCGACCCCTGCTTCGCCGACTAAAATAGGGTTGTTTTTCTTTCTACGGCATAAAATCTGCGTGACTCTCTCTATTTCTTCATCACGTCCGATAACAGGGTCAATTTTCCCTTCTTTTGCTTTTTGAAGAAGGTTTATAGAGTATTTTTTAAGGTATGATTCACTCTCTTTTGGGGTCTCAGCTTCGTTGCTGTGCGAAATAATCTCTAATATATCAAGCCTTGAGATATGATACTCACTTAATAACATGTAGGCAAAAGAGTTCACCTCGTCATATATGGCAACAAGCAGGTCACCTATATCCGCACTGTGTTGCTGTGAGCTTTGGATATGCTTTATCATTCTGTCTATCAGCCGTGAGAGAGCAACACTCTCAAAAGGTTCATCGCTCACGTTTTGTGGGAGCGTGCTTGTGTTTGAGTATATGTAATCTTTTATAAGCTCTTTCATCTTTTGGACATCTCCGCCGCACGAAAAGATGATTTTTGCACCCTCTGGAGAGTTTAAGAGCTGATAAAATACATGTTCAATGGTTATATACTCGTGTTTTAGCTCTTTTGCGTAGATAATTGATTTTTGGAAAACCTCGTTTAATGATTGGCTTATCATTACTCTTCCTCCATTTCGGCTCTTAGCGGGAAGCCGCTATCTCTGGCACGTTTATGTACCTGCATTACCTTGGTTTCAGCAATTTCGTAGGTATAAATACCGCACACACCCTTGTCTTTTTTATGAACTTCAAGCATTATGGCTTCTGCCTCTTGGTAGCTTTTGTGAAATATACTCATAAGCACATCTATGACAAACTCCATTGAAGTATAGTCGTCATTCAAAATTAACACTTTATATTTTTTAGGATATTTAAGCGATATCTCGTTGATAGTTTCTAAATCTGTATTTGTTGCCATAATTTTCCTATAATAATTATTCTTTAATAATTAAAAAAATTATAACCAAATTGAGATAACTATGACAAAACGAATTTTTGTAACCGCCACAAATACAAACATAGGCAAGACATATACTACAAAACTTCTTCTAAAAGAGTTCGCTTCGCGCGGACTCAAAGTCGGTGTTATCAAGCCAATAGAAACAGGTGTCCTTGACGGATATGCAGAGGATGGTGAGGAGCTTTTGGAGCTTATAAAAGAGCTTAATCCAAAACTGTGGCACCTAGAAGCCGAAGATGTCGTTCCTATTATGTACGAGATGGCTGCGGCCCCGTATGTAGCATCAAACAACACCCCGATTGATTTAAAAACAGTGCTCACAAAGATTGAGGAACTTGAGGCTTTTTGCGATGTTATTATTATCGAGGGGGCAGGCGGGCTTTATGTGCCGATAGATGATAAACACATGATGATAGATTTGATACAAAAACTTGATGCTGTTGCTCTTTTAGTTACGCACTGCTCGCTTGGCTGCATAAACGATACGCTTCTAAGCAAGAGAGCTTTGGAGGAGAAAAAAATTCTACATGTAGTAGCATTTAACTGCAAAGATGACGATGAGAGTTTTTCAAAGGTGTCAGAGCCATATTTTTTAAAAACCGGCTTTAGGGTTTTAAAAGTAGATGAAGATATTGAAAAAATATGTGATGTCTTGTATAATCTATAAATTAAACTTCTTGCAGCATTGTAAGAAGTTCTTCTGCCGCTTTATGCGGCAAGCTTTAGTGCCACAGCGGCAAGCGTAGCTAAAGGGGCTTTGCTCATTTAGCGTGACAAGTGAGTTCTAAAAGAACTCTATTTCAAATAAAAAGAGCAGTATGAAACATTTAATTCGAACGGATGACTTTACAACTTCAGAGATAGAAGCTATTTTGGAAGATGCGAAGCTCTTTAGCGCAAAAATAAAAGATGGCAGCGGGATTGATAAAATCCTAAAAGATAAGATTATAATTACGCTCTTTTTTGAAAACTCGACAAGAACCAGAAGCTCTTTTGAGATAGCTGCTAAGAGGCTTGGTGCGGAGATTGTCCATCTCGATGTTGCAAACAGCTCTACTAAAAAAGGTGAAACTTTAGTCGATACGGCGATGAATTTGGATGCTATGAATCCGCACGCAATAATTGTGCGACACCAAAACTCCGGTGTGCCGAAAATTCTTTCAAACCATACAAGAGCTTCCATCATAAATGCCGGAGACGGCGCTCATGCCCATCCAACGCAAGCTTTGCTTGATTTGTATACTTTAAAAGAGCATTTTGGGGACGTAAAAGGAAAAAAAATAGCAATAGTCGGGGATATAAAAAATTCAAGAGTTGCAAACTCAAACATTGAGCTTCTCGGCAGATTCGGTATGGAAGTTATTTTAGTCGCGCCCCCGCAATTTTTGCCAAAAACCAAACTAAGAACAACGCACTATATAAATGAAATAATCGATGAAGTGGATGTTATTATGAGTTTAAGAACCCAAACAGAGAGACACTCCTCCCAGACTTACGCCTCACTCAAAGATTATGCAAGTGATTTTTGCATAACAGCTGAGCTTCTTGGAGAGAGGGATATAGTTTTGCTTCACCCTGGGCCTGTCCACAGAAATATAGATATTAGTGATGAGCTTTTGGCAGATAAAAGATGCAAAGTTTTAGAGCAAGTCTCAAACGGTGTGGCGGTTAGAATGGCTGTGCTTAAAAAATTGATTAATGACATTTAATGATTTAAACGCTCTAGGCAAAAAAAGGGAGCCGTTTCTGTTCATAATCGACTTTAAAGCTCAAAATATAGTTGCCGTTTTGCTCGATGAACTACACATAAATGATATTGAGTTTTGCATTGACGAAAACTATTTTACTAAACCACATGTTGATTTTTTAGAGAAAAATACACTCCAATTTGGAGAATATAAAAAGAAGTTCGATTTTGTTATAGAGAAGATAAAAGCGGGTGAGAGCTACCTTTTAAACCTGACACAACCAACCGCGGTAAAAACATCTTTGACATTAAAAGAGATATTTAAGTGTGCAAATGCCCACTACAAACTAAGATATAAAGATGAGTTTGTCTGTTTCTCACCTGAAAAATTTATCCAGATAAAAAATTCTAAAATCAGCACATATCCCATGAAGGGGACAATAGATGCATCAATTCCAAATGCAAAAGAGAGTCTCTTGAGCAATAAAAAAGAGATGGCCGAACATGTTATGGTAGTTGATTTGCTAAGAAACGACCTCTCAATCGTTGCGAAAGGTGTAAAAGTCGAAGAGTTTAGATATATTACAGAGATAGAGGCGGGTGAGAAAAAACTTCTACATGTAAGTTCGCATATCAGCGGAAATGTCACAGATGATTGGCATGATAGAATAGGAGATATTTTAAACTCACTTCTTCCCGCAGGAAGTATAAGCGGCGCTCCAAAAAAAAGCACATTGGATATAATTAGTCAGGTTGAGTGTTACGAGCGCGGGTTTTTCAGCGGAGTTTTTGGCGTGTATGACGGCAAAGCTTTGGATAGCGGGGTTATGATAAGATTTGTACAAAAAACCAAAGATGGATATATCTATAAAAGCGGCGGCGGCATAACGCTTGACAGCGATGCAAAAAGCGAATATAGTGAGCTGTTGGATAAAGTTTATCTGCCATAAAAGAGGTTGTAAGATGATGCTAAAAATAGATGGTTTTTTTACGAGCGGCTGGACGTTTGACGAGTCAGAGCAGGATTTGAAAAATAGGTACCAGATGGTAAATATCGGTATTTTGCTATCTGCCAGCGGCCTTATTTATGGGATTATCGGAAATTATATAAGAGACATCCAAGGTTTTATACCGGTTGAATTAACACTTTTATGTATGAATTTTATAATGTTTTGCGCCCTTAGGAAGTATCGCCAATTTTTTGAATTTTTTGCTATAACAATGACTCTTCAGTACACATTTTTGTTTCTGTTTCTTATATATGTAGGAGAGCCAAGCGACCTGAAACATCTCTGGATATTTACATACCCGATAATACTTCTCTATTTCCAAAAAACAAGCGGTGCGATTTACTGGCTTATATTTGTACTTTTTATGCTTATACTTGCACCGCTGCAGCCTTATTTAGGTACAAAATACTCCATGTATCAAGTTACATATATCTCATTTGTTTTAGTCGTAATCAGCATAATAATCTATTTTTACCAAAAGAAAATCGATGAAGCAAGAAAAATTATTTTAGAGAAGCAAGATATGCTGCGAAATTTTAATCAAGAGCTTGAAAAACAGGTAAAAGATAAAACCACGGAGCTAATAAAGCTAAACGAATCGCTAGAGCTTAAAGTCAAACAAAAACTTGAAGAGCTAAGAAGCAAAGACCAGATTTTAGAAGCACAGTCCAAACAGGCGGTTATGGGTGAGATGATAAGTATGATTGCTCATCAGTGGAGACAGCCTCTCTCTACGATTACGCTCCAAATAGCAAACCTGCAGTTCAAGCAACTGCTTGGTAAA
>JAURYA010000002.1 GCA_030654155.1 Sulfurimonas sp.
TCTCTCTACACACGGTATCGCCTTCATGGCGGTGCTTCGCTTCATAAAAAAATCAAATAAATATTTTCAGAAAAGTTACAGAATTGTATGATATAATATTTTTAGATTTTTTGTGATACAATTATCACATTATAACTCAAATAAAAGGAAAAAAAAAATGGTAAGCAGAATAGTTAGAACAGCAGTTATTCTATCTCTTAGTGCAACGATGGCGTTTGCTATGAACACATTGAGATTTAATGTGGTAGAAGGGGATGCGAACGAAGCATTTAAAAGCATCATAGAGCTAGATTTAGCGGATATTGAGTTTACTCCAAAAGATATTCATCCCGGAGTAGATAAATTTTACAGACAGTTTTATGAGCCAAAGCTTACTGACAAAGGTGAACCAAATCAAAAGTATGATCCGAACTTTGTTATGAATCTGGATAATCTTGGTTTTATCACTATTGCAAGTGAGCCGAGAATGCGTGAAATTTTACTTAAAGCTCCACAGCTTGGCGGATTTGCCCCACTAAATTATCTTATTTACAAGAAAAAAAGTGAGAACAAGACTTATGTAGGTTTTCCAACTGCAGAGGCAATGCTTGCCATTACAAAAACTACTGACCCTAAAGTCGTAAAAGATTTTACGGCAATGATAGATGATTTGGCAAAAGTAACAGATAGCGGAATAGGCGGCGAAGTAGTATATAGAACAACTGATAAGCTTCAAGCAGACACCATGATGGAGTTTGAGATTCCTTTTGATAGAGCTGGCGATATCATGGATGCTAAGTTTAACTTTATGGAAAAGTTTGAAAAGCTATTTGAAGAAAACAACTACATCATTGCCGGTAAAAGAGACTTTGCCGAGTACTATGCCGACAATGGTATGGAGTTTGATAAATTTGATCACTACTGGGTTTACTCACTATGTCACTTTAAATTTTCATACACAATTTTCAATGTAGGTAAAAACCCTGAAGCTGGTGCATTTGCTCCATGTTCAATGTATATGTACTTAGAAAAAGGCAGTAATGTTCTAAAAGTAGGTATGCCAAATGTTACTAACTGGATATCGATTGCAAACATTAAAGATCCTAAAATGATTGAAGAGATTCAAAATATGGATAAAAAAATTGTTAGTTTAATGAAAGAACTAGGGGCGGTTGAGAAATGAAAAAATTACTGACTATTATATTTAGTGTAACAGTACTTACTTTTTGTGGTTGTGCAGGTAAAGGCACTCAAGCAGAAGCTGCTGGAGGTGTTGCGGAGCCAACTGGAGATGTGAGTACATATCTTCGTGGTGCTCATATGGATGTTGAGGTTGCTAAAGCAAATCTTACAAATGGCGGTTTTGAAGTTCTTTCAGTATTTGACAGTGTAGATAATGGCAAAACGATTGTTTTTACATGTCCTAAGTTAAAAGCAGAAGCGTTAAAACCAAATCGTGCGCAGATTGCAACAATGAGACTTTTCGTGGATAATGAAGAAAAGTCAATTGCGGTTACAAATCCTATATATTTTGGCAAAGCATATATGCAAAAAGAGTATAACCATGCGACTTTTTTAGCTATCGCTGCAAAGCTTGAAAAAGCATTTCCAGGTTTAACTCCATCGGAAGACAAGATGGCTTTTAAAAACCTTGCAGGTTTTCACTTTACGGTAGGAATGCCTTACTATGAAGATAAAGCGGTTGTGGGAGAAGGAAGCAATGCGGAGCTGTTAGCTAAACTAAAAAGTTATAGCGCAGGCAAATCTCTTGCATATGAATTAAAGCTTTCAGACAACACAACAGTAGTTGGATATGGTATTGGCAGCGGAACAAAAAGATTTGTTAAAAAGATAGGTCGCCAAAATGCTGCTCTTATGCCGTATGATATTATAGTAAGTGATGGAAAAGCTACTATATTAAAAGCTGAGTACTATATAGCGCTTTACTATCCGCTTCTTGGTATGGGTCAATTTATGGGGATAGCTTCTATTCCAGGAGATATAATCAAAGATCTTAGTA
Organism: Sulfurimonas sp.; assembly: GCA_030654155.1. Lineage (GTDB taxonomy): Bacteria > Campylobacterota > Campylobacteria > Campylobacterales > Sulfurimonadaceae > Sulfurimonas. Next base: position 2,000 of record JAURYA010000002.1, read on the forward strand.
AGCCGTTTGGAAAATAGTTAAAGTCAGATTCTGGGGTTTTCCCAGAATTGTTTAAAAAGAAAAGAGGAACTATATGAATATCGCTTCTCTTTTTCCCTCTTTTATCTCTCCGATTAGATACCCGTCAGTTTTGCTAAGAACAGTTTTAACATCTTCTTCTTTTACAACTAAAATCATACCAACGCCCATGTTGAAAGCTCTGTACATCTCATTTTCTTCTACATGTTGCGAGATTAGTTCAAAAATTGGCAGAACTTTTATAGCATCTTTTTTTATCTCTGCCATTAGGTTCTCAGGAAGAACACGAGGCAGGTTTTCGACAATTCCGCCTCCCGTTATGTGAGCAAGAGCTACTATTTGGTTTTTTAACTCTTTGAAAGTTTTTACATAGATACGTGTTGGCTCAAGAAGGGTTTCTATTAGAGGTTTACCGTTGAAATCATCGTTAAAATTTAACTTCATCTTTTCAAATAGCACTTTTCTAGCCAAAGAGAAACCGTTTGAGTGAAGCCCAGAGCTCGGAAGTGCTATCAGCTTATGACCTGCTCTTACAAGTGCGACTCTATCCATTTCACTCTTTTCAGCAACGCCCACGGCAAAGCCTGCGAGGTCGTAATCATTATGAGAGTACATTCCCGGCATCTCTGCCGTTTCCCCGCCGATAAGAGCACACTCTGCGCGAATACACCCCTCAGCAATGCCTGCGACTACATTTGTAGCAGTTTTAACATCAAGTTTTCCAGTAGCGTAGTAGTCTAAGAAAAAAGATGGGGTGCCGAAGTTGCATAAAAGGTCGTTTACGCACATTGCAACAAGGTCTATTCCGACCGTGTTGTGTATGCCGGAGTCAATCGCAAGTTTTAGTTTTGTTCCAACGCCGTCCGTTGCCGCAAGCATGACAGGTTCTTTAAACCCCTTTGGCAATTCAAATGCTCCTGCAAAAGAGCCTATGCCGCCAAGAACGCCTGGGATTTTTGTTGATTTTACTAAAGGTTTGATGTTTTCAACGAAACTATTACCGGCATCTATGTCGACACCGGCGTCTTTGTAGCTTATTTGGCTCATTTAGGGCTCCGATATTAAAAGTATCGAATTATACCTAATGAGAGTTAAAGCCAGAGTTAAGAGGTGTGCTTATTTTACGGAGCATTTTTTAGAGATAATGCATAGTGGACAGAAGTCTGCTATTCCCGCAGCAAGAGGAAGAACGCCTAAGTAAAACCACGCATTGCCCGTGATAAAGCCTACTGCTATAAGCACAAGCCCTAGAACTATTCTGATAACTCTGCAGTTTTTTCTAATTTTGTCAAAATTCATTTTTAAATCCTTTTATTTAATTTGAAATTATAACAATATTTATATAAACAAATAATTATCTTAAATTTATATAACATCCTAGCTTTTTAAAGCTTTTTAATTCAAATATGCTAAAATCGCAGTAAAAGAAGTTAGGAATTATAAAAATGAGAGATTTTATTTACGCAGAAATGATGGTACATGTACCGATGTGTACATCTAAAGAAGCAAAAGATGTTTTAATAATAAGTGATAATGCAAAGCCGCTGAGTGCAGAGGTCGCCAAACATACTCAAGCAAATTTAAAAATTATCGCATGTTCTTTAAATGAGATTAGTGGTTTGGGTGATGCCGGCTTTGATGTTGTAATCTCTGAGATGCCTAGCGATAGAGCATTTTTTTCACACGTAAGCCGTGTATTAAAAAATGATGGGCAGTTTGTCACAACACACTCGCCTTTGGATGATATCGGTGCAAATAAAAATTTAATGGTAACTCTGGCAAATTATTTTAAAATTATCATGCCTTACAACATCGGCAACGGTGCTACTGCACTTCTATCTTCAAAAGAGTATCACCCGACTGCAGATATAAATCTTCAGCGCGCCGATATGCTTGATGGACTTAGCTACTATAATTGTGATGTCCATCCTGCGGCATTTGCTATGGGTAACTATATCCGCAAAGAGTATTTGGGGATTATCAAAAACTAATGGCTTTTGCTTATGCTATTGCGCTAACCGGAGGAATTGCTACTGGCAAGAGCACGGTAGCTTCGCTTTTGGCGCTCAACGGCATGAGGGTTATAGATGCCGATACAATATCTCACGAGATACTTGATGCTTCGTATGAGTGGGTGAGAGAAAATTTCGCTAATGAGTTTGTAGAGGGCACTAAAGTAAACCGCGCAAAACTAGGTCAGCTTATTTTTTCAAACGGCGAGGCAAAAAAAAAGCTAGAGGTATTTTTACATCCGAAAATCAGGGCTGAGATAGAGCAAAGAAGCATAAAGCAGGATAGTTTTAGATTTCCATATCTAATAGACATACCGCTCTTTTTCGAAAATAAAGCTTATGATATAAAAGAGAGCGTTGTTGTTTATACTCCAAAATATATTCAACTAGAGAGATTTATGAAAAGAAACGGCTACTCAAAAGAGGAGTCGCTAAGACGCATAGAGTCTCAAATGGACATAGAAGAGAAGAGAAAAAGAGCTACGTGGATTATAGATAATTCAAAAGATTTAAAACATCTGCAACGTGAATGTGAAGAGTTTGTTGAAAAAATTAAAGCCAAATATCTGGAGTTAAAATGACAGTTTCAAAATATAGCGCAAACGGAAATGATTTCGTAATTTTTCATACATTTGTTAAAAGAGAGAGAAGCTCTCTTGCAAAAAAGCTTTGCCACAGACAAGATGGAGTGGGTGCCGATGGGTTGATTGTTTTGGTTCCGCATGAGAAATATAATTTTCAAGAAAACCAATCAAAGATTGATTTTGAGTGGCAGTTTTACAACTCTGACGGAAGCGAAGCCGAGATGTGCGGAAACGGTTCAAGAGCATGTGCACACTACGCATTTGCAAATGAGTTGGCTCCAAAAAAAATGAGTTTTCTAACTTTAGCAGGAGTTATTAATGCTGAGGTGGATGGCGATATGGTGCAAAGCGAACTTACTCCGCCAAAAATTTTGGATAGAGAGATAGAGTATAACGGCAAAAAATGGTGGAAATTAGATACCGGTGTTCCTCATTTAGTATATTTAACTGACAATATTGAAGAGTTTGATATAGACGAGGCAAGAGAGCTAAGATACAAATACAACGCCAACGTAAATATAGCCTATGTTGATGGCGAAAATCTGAGAGTAAGAACTTATGAGCGCGGTGTTGAAGGGGAAACCTTGGCATGTGGAACGGGAATGGCAGCATCTTTTTACAGAGCTTTGCAAGAAAATCTGGTAGGAAAGAACATAAAAGTTTATCCAAAAAGTGGTGAAACGTTATATCTTGGTGTAAACGATAGAACGATTACGTTTAAGGGCGAGGTTAAAAGGATTTTTGTAACGGAGTTTGGAAGCTAAAATTCGGGTTTGCCCCGAAAAATAGTTAAAGACCTGCGGCCTCAACTATTCTGGATTGATGATCAGCAATAAGCGGCTCTATGATTTCATCCATAAGCCCGCCTTGCATAATTTCAGCCAATCTATAGAGTGTTAAACCGATTCTATGGTCGGAGATGCGATTTTGCGGGTAGTTATAAGTTCTAATTCTTCCGCTTCGGTCACCCGTTCCAACTTGTGCTGAACGGTTTGCGCTGTCTTTTGCAAGCGCTTCTTGCATCTCTAAATCATAAAGTCTGGCTTTTAGAACTTTCATAGCTTTTTCTTTATTTTTGTGCTGAGATTTTTGGTCTTGGTTTGTTACCACTAAACCTGTAGGCAAGTGTGTAATCCTAACGGCAGAGTCTGTTGTATTAACACTCTGTCCGCCACAACCAGATGAACGCATAACGTCAACTTTAAGGTCGTTTTCATTTATCTGAATCTCAACATCATCAACTTCAGCCATAACTGCAACAGTAATTGCTGAGGTATGCACACGACCCTGAGATTCTGTCGATGGAACACGCTGAACACGGTGAATCCCGCCTTCATACTTCAATCTGCTATAAACCTGATCACCTTTTATAAGTGCAATAACCTCTTTATATCCGCCTGCATCAGAAGGTGATGTGCTTAAAATCTCAACATTCCACCCTTTAAGATCTGCATAACGGGTATAAGCTTCAAAAAGATTTCCAACAAATATAGCTGCTTCATCTCCGCCAGCGCCAGCGCGAAGCTCAACAATGATATTTCTATCATCATTTGGGTCTTTTGGCAGAAGTAGAAGTTTTATATCATCTTTAAGAATGGGAATTCTTGCTTCAAGCTCTTTAAGTTCTTCTTTTGCCATTTCAGCCATCTCTGCATCATAAAGCATCTCTTTTGTATCGCTGATTTGGGCAATTACAGATTTATATTCTTGTGCTTTTTCTACAATATCTTCTAGAGAGGATCTTTCTTTTGAGAGAGCTGTCATTCTTTTGATGTCGGAGGTTATGTCAGGTGAACTCAGCATTTCGCCAAGTTCGTTATAACGATTGATAAACGGGGTGAGTTTATCGGCTAACATTTATATTGTTAACCTTATATAGCGTTTACAGCTCTGTGTAGACGGCTTATTTTTCTTGCAGCAGTCTCTTTTTTTAAGATGCCTTTGCTAACAAATTTTTGAATTTGCTTGTTTGCTACTGACATTGCTGATGTAGCCTCTTCCTTGTTGCCTGCTTCTACTGCAGAACGAACGCCCTTTACAATGTTTTTAAGACGAGTTCTGTAAAAACGATTACGCTCACTACGAACGATTGTTTGGCGAATTCTCTTAACTGATGACTTGTGATTTGCCATGCATGAGTCCTTCTCATAAAAATTTAGTGCAATACTAGCTTAAAAATAATTAAAATTAAGTTAAAGACAAGGTAAATCATAATAGTTTCAACTTTATTGATTAAATATGTTAAAATACAGCACTTTAAATTTTTGGAAAAAACATGAAATTATTTGGAACTGATGGAGTTAGAGGCGAGGCGGGTACTTTTTTAACTGCGGAGCTTGCTATGAAATTGGCAATGGCTGCCGGAATTTATTTTAAAGCTCATTCTAAAACAAATAAAATTTTAATCGGCAAAGATACTCGCAGAAGCGGCTATATGATAGAAAATGCGATAGTAAGCGGGCTTACTGCCATAGGGTACGACGTTGTTCAGATCGGTCCAATGCCGACTCCTGCCATTGCATTTATTACAGAAAACATGCGCTGTGACGCTGGAATAATGATAAGCGCTTCACACAACTCATATGAAGATAACGGAATTAAATTTTTTGACGGTTGTGGAGATAAACTGCCACATAGCGTCGAGGAAGAGATAGAGAAAATTTATTTCAATAACGACATGTTGCAAGACGCGCAAGCCAACGGCAAAAATATAGGCAAAGCCAAGAGAATAGATGATGTTGTCGGCCGCTACATAGTTCAGCTGAAAAATTCATTTCCTAGAGATATCTCGCTTAAAAATATGCGCATAGTTCTAGATACTGCAAACGGCGCAGGTTATATCGTAGGTCCGACGGTTTTAGAAGAACTAGGTGCCGAAGTTATAGTTTTACACAACAAACCGGACGGTTTTAATATTAACGACGGTTGCGGGGCACTGCATACAAAAGACCTTTGCGAAAGCGTAATAAAATATAGAGCAGATTTGGGAATTGCGCTTGATGGAGATGCAGACAGACTTGTAATAGTTGATGAAAACGGTGTGGTAGTAGATGGGGATCAACTGCTCGGCGCACTTGGAGCATATATGAATGAGAGAGGTGCTTTAAGAGGCGGAGGCATTGTTTCTACGGTTATGAGTAACAAGGGGCTGGATGATTTTATGAACGAAAAGGGTTTAAAGCTATTTCGTTCAGATGTCGGCGATAAAAATGTTTTAGAGATGATGAAGAGAGAGAAGATAAATTTTGGCGGTGAGCAGAGCGGGCATGTAATAATAAGCGACTTTGCAAAAACAGGCGATGGTTTGGTCTCCGCGCTTCAAGTTTTGGCACTTTTGATTAAAACGGGGCAGAAAGCTTCCAAGGCGCTTCGCCCATTTGCGCTTTATCCTCAAAAACTAGTAAATATAAATATAAAAATTAAAAAGCCTCTGAGTGAAATAGATGGGCTTGAGAGCAAACTTAAAGAGCTGGATAAAAACGGTGTTCATCACCTAATCCGCTATTCCGGAACTGAGAACAAACTTAGAGTTTTGCTGGAGTGTAAAGATGCCAAAAAAATGAACTCGCGCATGGAAGACATGGTAGAGTTTTTTCAAAAAGCTTTAAATGCATAATACAACTATTCGTCTTTTAACGATACTCTTTTTCACGATGGCTGGTATTTTTATAATAGACCAGAACATTAAATCGCTTTTTGTGGATGGCTGGAGATACTATACCGACTGTATAGACCTTATTTTAGTCTATAACAAAGGTGTGGCATTTTCTATGTTTGCTTTCTTGGACGAGTCGCTAAAATATATACAGCTGGTTCTAATCTTGGGTGTATTTGGTTATATAGTTTATCTAAAACAGATTTGCTACGCTTTTCCTGCCGGCTTGATGCTAGGTGGCGCATTTTCAAATATATATGACAGGTTTGTTCACGGCGGTGTTGTGGATATGGTTTATTGGCACTGCGGGTTTGATTTCGCGGTATTTAATTTTGCAGACGTGATGATAGATGTCGCGGTTGTCTGGATTTTAATACTAAATTATAAACCAAAATTTTGTAAAAATTAACTCTAAAGATAGATAAAAGCAGATTTAGGGTAATATTGCCAAAATTGTAAAACAATAAACTTGGCTTTTTATTCTGACACGGAAGTGTCAACTTTAGTGCCATAGCGGCCAGCGTAGCCGAAGGAATTACTTCCTTTGGCGTTATTAAATTAAATAAAAAGGAAATTGATGAAAATCAAAACGAATAAAATTAATAGTGCAAATGCTCAAATAGAAGCTAAAATCCCAAAAGAAATAATAGATGCAAACATTGAAAAAATGGCTAAAAAGTTAACAAAAACTGCTTCTGTTCAAGGGTTTCGTAAGGGCAAAGTTCCTGTAAACGTAGTTAAAAAACAGTACGGGGAGCGTCTAGTTCAAGATGCAGAAGCGGAAGCGCTACGCGAAGTTTTAAACAGAGGACTTGATGAGATGAAGATTGCCATGAACTCATTAATCGGCGAGCCAAATATCTCAAATTTTGTGAAAAATGCAGACAGCATTGATGTAACTGTTAAAATTGCTATGAGACCGGATATTAATCTTGATAACTATAAAGATATGGTTGAAGCAGTCAGCAAACCTGTGATAAGTGATGAAGATGTAAATGCAAGAGTTGAAAAAATTGCTGATGCTCAAGGTAAATTTGTAGATTTAAAGAAAAAAAGAGCGGCAAAAGAGGGCGATAGCACAATAATTGATTTTGAGGGCTCAATTGAGGGAGAACTGTTTGAGGGCGGTGCAGCTAAAGAGTTTGCGTTGGTTCTTGGTTCAAATCAATTTATTCCCGGTTTTGAAGATCAGGTAGTAGGAATGAAAATTGATGAAGAGAAAGTCATAAAAGTAAAATTCCCTGAGAGCTACGGTTCAGACAAATTAGCGGGTAAAGATGCCGAATTTAAAGTAACTCTGCATAATATTCAGGAAAAAGTAAAAGTTGAAATCGACGATGCTTTCGCAGCAAAACTGCTTGCCGGACAAGATGATAAAAGTTTAGAGAACTTAAAGGCTCAAATCAAAATTCAATTAGAGAACGAAGCACTTGCGAAACTTTACAATGAAGAGTTAAAGCCTACACTTCTGGAGACTTTTGTAACTAAATTTAGTTTTGATTTGCCGGAGTTTGTCGTTGATCAAGAAATTGATGTTTCGCTAAACAAAAAAGCTAGCATGATGAGCGAAGATGAGATAAAAGAGCTTCGTGAAAATGCCGATAAACTTGAAGCGCTTCGTGAGACTTTCCGTGAAGATGCAGAGAGAAGCGTAAGAGCTACTTTTATAATAGATGCACTTGCAACAGCTGAAAATGTTAGAGTTGATGAGAATGAAGTAATGCAAACTATCTACTATGAAGCGATGCAAACGGGACAAGACCCAAGACTGGCTTACGATAAGTATAAAAATGCAGGTTATCTACCTGCTATTCAAATGTCGATGGTTGAGGATAAAGTGCTTACGCAGATTCTTAATTCAAAGATAAAAGAGGCTTAATTAGATGAGTTATATTCCTTATGTAGTTGAAAAAACAGCACGCGGTGAGCGTTCTTATGATATCTATTCTCGTCTGCTAAAAGATAGGATTATTATGCTAAGCGGTGAGGTTAACGACGCTGTTGCTTCATCGATAGTAGCGCAGATGCTTTTTTTAGAAGCTGAAGATCCGGAAAAGGATATCTATTTCTACATAAATTCTCCGGGCGGTGTCGTTACTGCAGGAATGGCTATATATGACACTATGAACTATATTCGTCCTGACGTGGCAACTATATGTGTGGGTCAGGCCGCATCAATGGGAGCATTTTTACTTTCAAGCGGAGCGAAGGGGAAAAGATATGCGCTCCCGCATGCAAGAATTATGATTCACCAGCCTCTGGGCGGAGCTCAAGGTCAAGCTACGGATATAGCAATTCAAGCAAAAGAGATTCTTAGAATGAAAGAAGAGCTAAATGAAATTTTGGCAAAAAACTGTGACCAAAGTATTAAAAAAGTAGAAAAAGATACGGACAGAGATAACTTCATGAGCGCAAAAGAGTCTAAAGAGTATGGCATGATTGATGAAGTCTTGGTCAAAAAAAGTAAAGAATAGGTAATAAAAGGAGTTGGCATGTCTGGAGCTTTAAGAAGTAGGGTTCATCGCGATCCAACTGGTGTAAAACCATCTAGTGCAGTGACAGATAAGGTTGGCGGCATCGAGCCTGAGAGCGATTTAGAAGCGTACTCAAAAGAAGTTTTAAGTACATTGCTGAAGGATGGTTTGCCGCCAACGCCGAGTAACTTCTCTCTATATTTTGACAGACTTTTAGAAGACAAGAGCCAAAACACACGCAATCATATTATTTCTGTGCTTGAGCTTGAAGAGAACAACGATGATGAAAACTCTATTATACTTGAACAGAGTTTGAAGCAGGGCTTTTCATCTATTAAAAATATTCTTGGCGTTACTGCAAATCTCTATAAAAATATGTCGTTAATGATAAAAATACTTGAAAAGAGAAAACAGGAGCTTGAAACAAGTTCTGATACCCATGAGACAAGAAGTGTTGCGGCATCACTGGGGTCTGACATTGCCAAGCTAAACGAAATACTTAAAAAGCAGAGCGGCAGCATAAAAACTATGTATGACGATACTGCAAAAATAATAAAAAATGTTGAAAGCGAAACTATATTTGACAATCAATACGGCGTTTATAATAAGCGTTATCTGATGACAAAAGTTGAACAAGAGATAGGGTTGATACATAAGTTTAAGCATAAAAGCTCTCTTATTATGATTGAGCTCTCACGTGAGCTTAAAAAAAGTGTAAACAATGAAAAAGCTCTTATGCTAATGACTAAAACGGTAGCAAGACTTCTTCTTAAAACGTCAAGAAGAAGCGACATTGTGGCCCATTACGGCAATGGGGTGTTTGTTATGTTGCTTAAACACACCGATATAGATAGTGCAAAAAAAGCGAGTGAGAGACTTTGCGATTTGGTTTCAAACAGCAACTTCTTCTTGGGAGATCGTGAAATACAGCTTAAAATATCTATCGGCATTACAGATGTTACAGAAAATCATTCGGTAGAAGAGATTATTGTCAGTTCAATGAATGGAATTGAAAAAGCGTATGAAAACCCTAATGTAGATTATGCAGTTCTGCTAAGAAATTCTTAAAAACAAATATATAGAGACAGATGAAGTTAATAATAGTAGAATATCCGGACAAAAGATTAAAAGAAAAATCAAAATTAATCGAGAGGTTTGATAAAGAGCTTCACGAATTGCTAGATTCAATGTATGAAGCAATGATAAAATCAAACGGCATAGGGCTTGCCGCGATTCAAGTCGGACATGCCAAGCAGGCTCTGCTTTTAAATATTCCCGATGAAGAGGATAAGCAGTCCATGGAGACCCTCATTGAGATGATTAATCCTGTAATCACTCAAAAAAGCGGGGAGACCGTTTATCAGGAGGGGTGCTTAAGTGTGCCTAGTTTTTATGAAGATATAAATAGATATGAAAATATCATCGTCAACTACCAAGACAGGGATGGAAATACAAAAACAATAGAAGCAGACGGCTTGCTCAGTATTGCCGTACAGCATGAAATAGACCATTTAAACGGTATCTTGTTTATTGATAAACTCTCATACTCCCGCAGAAAAAAGTTTGAAAAAGAGTATAAAAGAGTTCAAAAAGAGAAAAAACTCTCTAAAGAATAACTTCTTATATGACAATTTGTCATATTCCTTCACATTTAAAAATTTAAAGAGTAAAATAGAATCAATTTAAAAAATAGGTTGATACTATGAAGATGGTCGCTTGCGCTACATATGAGTCAATTGAAGCCAAAGTTGTACATGTAGAATCTACTCTGACAAAAGGGTTGCCCTCTTTTAGCGTTGTAGGAATGGCAAGTGCATCCATAAATGAGGCAAAAGAGCGCGTTAAATCTGCACTGCTAAGCAATGAGTTTACATTTCCTCCAAAACGCATAACAATCAATCTTGCTCCTAGTGATGTGAAAAAAGAGGGGAGTCAGTTTGATTTGAGTATCGCGCTCTTAATCGCGCTTGACTATTTAAAAGATGATTTTAGCGAGTGGTTTGTTTTTGGAGAGCTCGGGCTTGATGGAGCAGTAAAAGAGAATATCCAGCTCTATCCGCTTCTGCTCTCACTTGCAAATCAAAAAATTATCAAAAAAGCGCTAGTTCCGTATGAGAGTCTGGAGAAGCTGTCGAACATACCAAATATAGATTTTTACGGCGTTAAAACACTGAGCGAGGCGATAGAGCTGTTAAAGAACTCCTCTGAGGCGGTGCCAAATAGTACTCATAAAAAGATTGAGTACCCAAAATATAGCATTGATGAAAAAGAGTACTATTTTGATGATAACTATATAGAAGATTTTTTGGATGTGAAGGGACAAGAGGTTGCAAAGAGAGCTGCACTAATCAGTGCTGCCGGATTTCATAATCTTCTTTTAGAGGGAAGTCCCGGGTGTGGAAAAAGCATGATTGCGCAGAGGCTTAGATATATTTTACCGCCACTTAGCAGTGATGAGATATTAGACATAGCAAAGCTTGATGCGCTTGAAGCAAAAGAACCGGAGTTTAGACCGCTAAGAAGTTACAGAGCTCCGCACCACTCCTCCACAACGGCAAGCGTGTTCGGCGGCGGAAGTTATAAAGCAAAAATCGGAGAAGTCGGTTTGGCTCATAGGGGAATTTTATTTTTTGACGAATTGCCTCATTTTTCAAAGAGTGTTTTAGAAGCACTTAGAGAGCCGTTGCAGGATAATAAAATAAGAATATCAAGGGTAAATACAAAAGTTGAGTATCCTAGCGACTTTTTGTTTGTAAGTGCCATGAATCCTTGTCCGTGCGGAAATCTTTTAAATGCGCAAAAAGAGTGCAGATGCAGCGAGCTCGATATTCAGAGATATAAAAACAGACTCTCGGATCCATTTTTGGACAGAATTGATTTGTGTGTGGTTATGCAACATGTAAATCCAAACGACAAAGCAAATTTAAGTTCCAGCGATATGCATAAACAGGTGATAGAGGTTCATAAAAGGGTAAAACTTAGGGGACAAAATAGGTTTACGGCAAAGTTGAGCGATGCCGAAATAGAGAAGTACTGCGTCTTGGAGAGAGAGGCAAAAGATGTTTTAGATATGGCGGTTGAGCGGTTTGCACTCTCTTTTAGAGCTATAAAAAAGATTCAAAAAGTCTCCAGAACCATTGCTGATTTAGATTGCAGCGATACAATCCAAAAGAGACATATTCTTGAGGCTTTGAGCTACAGAAGAAGATAACCTATACGTTGTAGTAGGTGGCATTTGGATGATAAACAACCAATGCAGAGGTCGACTGCTCTGGATGAATCTGAAATGTCTCGCTAAGCTCTATCCCAAACTCTTCAGGTCTTAAAAGGTTAAAAAGAGGACGATTAAGTTCAAGGTCGGGACAAGCAGCGTAACCAAATGAGTATCTTGAGCCTTGATATCTGCTCATCTGCACATCACTAAGTTTGCTTCCCTCTCCATCGGATATATTTAAATCAAGTCTTATCTGCTTATGCACAATCTCTGCCAAAGCTTCCGCAAGCTCTACTCCTAAACCGTGAAACTGGTAGTACTCCGTGTAGTCGCCTCTGTCATAAATCTCTCTCTCGGCATCGCTCAGTTTTGCTCCCGCACTTACGCATGTAAAAGCTATTACATCATGTCTGTCGCTGTGAAAGAAATCGCTTAGAGCGCGGTGCGGCTCTTTTGACTGCCTTGGAAACGTAAACTGCTCTATCGCCCTTCCTATAACTTTATCCAGAGGTTCACGGTTTATCTCACCATCTGAGTTATACCCCTCGCTCTCATCAAATATAAGAATGGTGTTATCATCGCTTCTGCATGGCCAATAGCCATAAATAATTGTCGGTTCAAACAGTTTCTCTTTCATAAACCGTGCTTTTAGCTTCTCATAAGCAGGCCATACAACATCTTTTAGCTGTTTTTCGTAAGCCTCTTTAGTCATACCTTTTGAGCCGTATCCCCAGCGAGATTTAAAAAGAAGTTTATGGTTTATCCACTCAAAAGCCATCTCTATCTGCTGCTGGGTTAGTTTTAGTTCGCGCCTTCCCCAAAACGGAGGTGTCGGGACAGCTACATCGCGAGAGGGCATCTTCAGCTCGCTAAATGGTGGGATAACAACCTCTTTCTTTTTAACATGTTCTATCTCCGGTGCCTCTTTTGGGTGCAGATTTGTATCAAAGTTCCCTGCTTCTATGCGGCTCATAGCCGTTACCCCGTCAAACGCATCTTTGCAGTAGAATATCGGTCCGTCGTAAAAAGGGCGGCAAAAATCATCTATAAAAGAGCGTGTAAGAGCTGCTCCGCCTAAAAGTACGGGTATTTTTATACCCTCCTTTTGGAGGATTTCAAGATTCTCTTTCATAACCTGTGTGGATTTTACTAAAAGCCCGCTCATCCCAAGTGCGGTTGCATTTGACTCTTTAATGGACTTTATGAAATCGGTTATATCCACTTTTATTCCCAGATTTATAACCTTGAAACCGTTGTTTGAGAGTATGATATCTACCAGATTTTTACCAACGTCATGTACATCTCCCTTGACTGTTCCAAGGGACAAAGTTGTGTCTACCGCTTTGTCAATTTTTGGCAGGTAAGGGTTTAGATAATCGACTGTTTTTTTCATCGTCTCAGCACTTTGGAGTACAAAAGGGAGCTGCATTTGCCCAGAACCAAAAAGCTCTCCGACGACCTTCATGGCATCTATAAGTATCTCGTTTACAATTCTCTCAGGTGCTATTTTATGGCGAGCCTCTTCAACAAGAGGAATCATTCTATCTTTGTCGCCGTCCATCAAAAGTTTTGCTATCTTTTCTTCATCGTTCATCGCAAGATAAGCTTCGTCAACTGCTTTGTTGTCAACAGCCTCTTTTGTGCTAAAGTGCTCGATAAATTCAAAAAGTGATGCTGCCTTTGGCTTGCGGTTAAAGATGAGATTGTCGCAAATCTCTTGGTCTTCTTGGCTGATTTTGTTTAGAGGTATGATGTGTGCGACGTTAATGATAACACTTGTCAATCCAGCCTCGATGCAGTGGTGCAAAAACATTGAGTTTAGGTAGGGCCTTGCATCTTTATCCAGACCAAAAGAGATGTTTGAAAGACCCAAAGTAGCACCCACTTCAGGGTGTCTTTTTCGTAGCTCGCGAATAGCTTCTATGGTGTTTATGCCCGCATCAAGATACTCTTCGTCACCGCTTCCAAGGGTAAAGGTAAGGAGGTCAAAAACCAAATCCTCCGGCTTAATGCCATGCTTTTTTGTGGCAAGGGAGTAGATGCGCTCGGCAACCTCAATTTTTCTCTCCACCGTCTTTGCCATGCCAATTTCATCAATGGTTAAGCAGACAAGAGCCGCGCCGTATTTTTTAGCAAGATAGCAGACCGCATCAAACTTCTCTATACCGTCTTCAAGATTTACGGAGTTTATGATAGGTTTTCCGCCAATAAGCTTTAGTGCCTCCTCAAGCGCCACCGTTTGGGTAGAGTCAGGCATAAGCGGAAGCGCTATTTTTTGGGCATAGAGGCTCATAACTCGGTTCATATCTTTTGTCTCATCGCGTCCTGCAAAGCCGACGCTGACATCTAAAATATGCGCGCCTGCTCTGAGTTGCTGCTGGGCTACGCTTAGAGTTCCCTCATAATCCTCCGCAAGCAGAAGCTCTTTAAAGGCCTTTGAACCCGTCGCGTTTGAGCGCTCTCCGATAAGAAGAGGAGCCGGCTGCTGCATAAGCGTTACGGTTCCAAAGAGCGAAGCCAGAGAGTTTTCTTGGTAGCCGCTCGGTGCTTTTGGAGTTATGCCGGTAACTCTGTTGACTAAAGCGCGGATATGCTGAGGTGTTGTCCCGCAACATCCCCCTAAAAAGCTCACACCGTCGTACTTTAAGAACTCCTCTTGCTTAGCTACAAACTCATCCGGCCCCATCGGGTAGTAGGTATAGCCGCCGCGGTTTTGAGGAAGTCCCGCATTCGCATGTATGCTGATAGGCTTATGCCAAAGCTCGCTCAGTGTTTTTACATGTTTTAAAACCTGTTCCGGTCCCGTTCCACAGTTAAAACCAAGAGAGAGGATGTCAAAAGGCTCTAAAATAGTTGCTATTGTAGCTGCGTCCGTGCCTATAAGCATGGTTCCACTTAGCTCGATAGTAACGGAAACCATAATCGGAATCTCTACACCTCTTTGTTTAGAAGCCTCTTGGCATGCGTGAAGTGCGGCTTTTATCTGAAGCGGGTCTTGGCATGTTTCAAGCAAAAAGATGTCAACTCCGCCATCAATGAGTGCGAGGCAAAACTCCGTATAGCCACTATACATCTCATCATACGATATATGCCCAAGCGATGGAAGTTTTGTTCCCGGACCGATTGAGCCTAGAACAAATCTCGGCTGCTCTGGAGTGCTAAACTTCGCACACTCTTTTTTTACAAGCTCTGTGCCCGCTTTGGTCAGCTCGTACGCTCGATGTCCTATGCCGTACTCATCCAAAACCCAAGAAAATGAGCCGAATGTGTTTGTTGTGATGAGGTCTGCACCGGCGGTCAGGTAAGCGTGAAAAATCTCGCTTAGGATTTCAGGGCAGGTTACGTTTAAAAGTTCATTGCACCCCTCGTTGCCCTCCCAAGCCTCTTTTGGAATCTTCTCATCACGCTGCTGAAGCTGTGTTCCCATAGCACCGTCGATAATCAACGGTCTGGTTTTTATAGTTTTTAATATATACTCTTTTGTTGTCATAAA
>JAURYA010000012.1 GCA_030654155.1 Sulfurimonas sp.
CCTGCGAATTTACGTTTAACTGTGCGGAGTAGTTTTGCGTTTTGGTTATGTAGTCGGTTGTGGCTGTGAGCTCTTCGATCGGTTTTACAATATCTCTTGATTGTTTGATAGACATATAGATAATCAGTATAAAAATAATAAGTGACATGTAGAGCATAAAACTGATAAAATCATATAAAAACTCTAACGCAACACTTTTATCTACGGCATAAACAATGCGCCAATCGTTTAAAAAAGAGGAGAGTTTTTCATGTACGACAACATATTTGCTATCTATAATGCTGTTCGTTTTGTTGTGAAAATTTATTTTTAGAGGGATGTTTTCGCCTATAACAAAACCATTTTTTGGATTTATTATGTATGAGTGAACGGTCTCGTTATGTGTCAGATATGAGTCTAAATTTTTCAGATTGTACTTTAAGAGCAAAAATCCAAGTTTTTTTGTCTTATCAAAAGAGGCATTTATCTGCGAGTACATGTAGAGACACTCTTCTTGCACGTAAGCCCCGTACTCTTTTGTATTTAACTCATTCAGGCTGTATTTTTTAAGCAATATATCTTTATCTGATGAAGCAACTATTGTGGAGTCTAAGGCTACTGCCATAAAGGTGATATCTAAATTTAAATCGTCTCTTTTTTGAGTTAAAAGTCTTGAAATTCTCTTGTCGATATCTTCCGCTAAAAGGTCATCCATCAAATCAAGAGAGCTTAGAAATCTTACCTCTTTGGTTAGGCTCATAAGATGGTTCTCAATCAGTTCTATTACGACTTTGGTTCTCTGTAGATGTTCGTCTATAGTTTTGTTTACTATTTTTGTTTCACTTAAAAAAAGTGTATATACTAAAAGTGTCAGAAACGGCAAAAAGCCGATAATTATAAAAATAGAGAGAAGTTTATTGCGTAGTGACTTTTTTATAAAATTAAACATCTTGAAGTTTTGTTCTTATGGCTAAAATTTCATCCAAGCTATTCATAAACAGCTCAACAACATTTGGATGAAAATGTGTCCCTGAGTCATTTTGAATGATTTCAAGAGCTTTTTCAAGCGTAAAAGCTCTCTTATAAGGTCTCTCGCTAAGCAGAGCATCAAAAACATCAACAACAGCTACGATGGCGCCGCTAAGCGGAATGTCATCGCCGACAAGAGCATTCGGATAGCCTTTGCCGTTATATTTTTCATGATGAGTATGAGCTATTTCAGCCGCAAGTTTTAAAAGTGGGGTCTCTTTTTGAGAGAGTATTGAGTAGCCGATGGCGGAGTGTTGTTTCATTATCTCAAACTCGTTCTCATCGAGCTTGCCTGGTTTTAGAAGTATGTTGTCCGCAATACCGACTTTTCCTATGTCGTGCATCGGAGACGCCAACCTCATAAGTTCGACATCTTTACTGCTCCATCCGAATTTTCTGGCAATTAGTGCAGCCATTTCACCTACTCTAAGGGTATGGGCTGATGTTTCATTATCTCTGTATTCAGCAGTTTTAGCCAAAATAGAGATGATGTCTTGTTCGCTTTTTTGGATTTCTATAAGGGCATCTTGAAGCTCTTTTGTTTTTTTAGAGACCTCTAGCTCCAAGATTTTCTTGTGTTCTTTGAGCATATTTTGATAAGCTCCGAGTTTAATAGCATTTTTGACTCTAAGGCTGAATTCTACAATGTCATAAGGTTTTGTCAGATACTCGTTTGCACCTAGTTTCAAACCTTTGTTAATGGCTTCCTTATCTGAAAGAGCGGAGATTATAATTAGCGGAATCGTAGAAAATCTCTCATCACTCTTTATAATAGTTGTGGCTTCATACCCGTCCATAACAGGCATCATCAAATCCATCAAAATCAAATCAACTCTTTGGGTATTTAAAACTTCTATTGCTTCTTTACCGTTTTGTGCCTCGATGACATTAAAGCCCTCTTTGTTTAAGATTTTAGAAGCTACTTTTCTATTCATCAACTCATCATCACATAAAAGTACAGTGTTCATTATTCGCTCCATCTATATAAAACTTTTACGCTATTATCAAGATTTTTTGCATTAATATATCCTATGGCACCTTCAACATTTTTTACAAAAGCTTTGACACTCTCTTCGGACTGCATACTTACAGGAGGTCTTTTTCCAATATAATGCTCTTTTGCCCAGTATGATTTAAGTCTCTCAAAATTCATTTCTACAATTTTATTTTCAAACTTTTCTCTTATTGGGTCCATTGCTCCTAAATTTACAGGAACAGCATCAAGATTATCGATAACGGCTATTTTTTTTAAAAATATCGCTTTAATCTGCGTGGTTGATAAATCTTTCATTTTAGAGTTTGAGATTACAACATATTCATCCCCAAAAGATATGGCATATAGCACAACAGTTGATAAAAAAATTATGATAGCTGTTTTCATTAGAAGAGCACTGAAAAAGAGAATAAAAACTGATTTTGGTCACTCTGTGAGTGAAACTGATATTCAGATTTGATTGCAATAGGATAAAGCGGTCTGTATGTATAGCCAAATATCAATATGTCATCATCGATTGCAGTTACTCTGTCATCATATGATTCAACTCTTATGATTCCCAAATGCTGTTCACTAAAGCGGTATAGACCCTGAATATATCCAGCGTACTCGGTAGTATATTGATTTTTGGATTTTTGAGAACCTATTTCGGATAAAATTTGATACTTGCTAGATTCATATTTGGCAGATAGAAGCAGATAGTAAAGATTGTCTTGAATTATATTCTCATTAAGATTGTGAAAATAACCGCCGTTTAATTTAACTGTATAGTCGTTTTTCTCATACGATACGCCAAAACCATAATGTTCATTCATCTTGTAGTTATTGTACTCATAGCTGATGTCATTATTGTGCTGCAGCATAACATCAACTTTTAACTCACCCTCGCCATATGACATATAAGAGCTGTTTAGACCGGTTGTAAACTTTGGAAAAAGTATATTTGTACTCATAGGATTTGATGTTGTTTCCCTAAGTATATTTACCGGCAGTAAATTCCAAAAACCTATGGGTGAGTTGTATTTGCCGACTCTAAGCATGTAGTTTTCATTAAAATTATAGTCTAAATAGAGTCTTTCGGTGTACAATTTATCGTTATGAGTAGTACTTTTAACACCGTTTTCATGCGTCTCGACATATACCTCTTTAAACTCAAGCTCTATTAAGTATGAAAATTTATCATAATCTCCATAACCCATAACAGCCACATCATCAACTCTATATCTATCTGTATTATCAGTATGTTTGTAGTCGAGTGAAAAGTAACCGCCTACATAAAATGGCAGTGAGCCGATTTGCACCCCTTTGCCTAACTGATACTCTTCCTCGGCATGTAAAGAGAGCAGAAATATAAAAACAAGAGCGATATAGCGCATAAGAAATTTCCTTTTATTGTTTTATATGTTTAACCACTGCTTTGCTACGTTTTTTAGCGCTTCTGGGTTTTCGGAAGCAAAAAATTCCAGCTTTGTCGTCTCATATTTTGTACTGAATTTAAAATCAAGTTCAAGCTGCTCTACGATAGCATCGCCCGAATGGATTAGAATAGTATCTTTGGAGAAATAGTTTTGGATTGCATCTGAGATTAGAGGAAAGTGCGTACACCCTAAGATAATTGCGTCTGGTTTTTTAAGGGCGTCAAAATAGTGTCTAAATGTTGCTTCTAAAATTTCGCCGCTGTAAATCTCCTCTTCAACTATGGGAACAAACAGTCCTGTTGCCTTTGCTTGAAGGTTGTTAAACCCTTTTTCTTTTAGCCCTATCTCGTAAGCTTTTGAGTTGATTGTCGCTTTTGTTCCAAGAATGAGGATA
>JAURYA010000097.1 GCA_030654155.1 Sulfurimonas sp.
GTCCGGCTTCGGGCACCATTATTATAAGTTATTGTTGAAACTGGTGCCATCGCCAAGTGGTAAGGCCGCAGCCTGCAAAGCTGCTATCCCCAGTTCAAATCTGGGTGGCACCTCCAATTTTTATAATAACTTCTTTACAAACGTGGATCTTTGGCTGAGTTGGTCGATAGCACCGGTCTTGAAAACCGGCGAGGGTTATACCTCCCAGAGTTCGAATCTCTGAGGGTCCACCACCTTTTTACACAATCCCCTTAAACACGATACTTTCAGACATTTTTAATAACTAATTCTTATATCAATAACTTTATTCAATTTATTCACTTTTTCAATATTTTTTTACTTTTAGAACAATTTTAGTCGCAATTTAGTCTCTATAAAAATGTAATAATTCGATGGGAACGGTGTTTGAGTTTGTGGGCAACTCGCCGGTCTGCTTTGTCTGAATATGATGATTTTGGTTGTAAATTTGTCGTGGTAAAAACTACCTCTTTAAGCAAGTAATTTAGTTACATATCAAGAAAAATTGTAGTATTATCTGGCTACACCAATTCTTTGTACTAATTAGTGTAGCCAGATCAAAAATGTTACAAAAGGAAATAGCTGCTTAGAAGTTTTTATTCTGAGTATGAATTAGGGTTGACAGATCACAATGATTTTGTAGTTCATTTAAGACTGGAGTACTTTTTCTATAGCTTGATTTAAAGGTATACCCTTATTTTCTAAAATGCTATTTACAGCCTTTTGAACTTTTTGTTTTGCTTCTTCAAAAGATATGGACGGATACTCTTTTTGGGTCGTAACTTTAACTTTATCTTTTGGCAATATTTCAAGCAGACCCATAAATTTGTCAAAAATGGAATCATCTATATTTAGTTGTATTGTATGCATATAAACTCCTACTCTCATTATTGTAACTAATATTTAGTAAAAAATTCAGGCTTCACTACTGTTTTTACGCTAACCTGTACACTGAAAAAAGATTTATTTTAACAATGCGTATGCACATATATATTGGCAGTTTATAAAAAGAATAACGTTACAATATAGAAAGTTAATAGAGGGGTTTTAACATGCAAACCATCCAAATCAATAATCCGGAAATAGAAAATTTTATAGCTTCAAGATATGGTAGTGACACGCAAAGTTTGGTCAATGATTTCATAAAATTTGTGAAGCTTTCTTTAGATGATGGATACCCTGCGATTACCAAAGAAGAAGCAAAAAAGAGAATACTTAGATTCACTAAAAAACATACTCCCTTACATCTCAAAAGACAGTAAAAACAGAGCTTTAAACTTCAAAAGCGAAATAGATAATAAAATCAATAACTTAGCAAACTTTAAGAGATTTTTTATGCCGCCAATTCTAAAAAATAAATCTACTCAACACGATTTCTACCTCTCTCTTTGGCAAGATAAAGTTTTTCATCTACCTTAGTAACATATCTACCAATAGTCTCTTGGGTTGCTTCTACCTTGTTGTCGGCCAGAACAACAATTGTTCCTATGCTTACAGTATAACGAATAGTTATGTTCTCAACAACCACCTCTTTTGAAGCGGTTAAATTACAAATTTTCTGAGCAAGCATGAGAGTTTCCTCTTTGTTCGTCATAGGAAGTAAAATCATAAACTCTTCACCGCCATAGCGAAAAATATAATCTGATTTTCTAAGAACCTGCTCTAATATTTTTGAAAAATGTTGCAACACAATATCACCCACGTCATGACCATAGGTATCGTTAATAAGTTTAAAATGATCCAAATCACACATCATAAGAGCAAATTCTCTGCCTGTTGACTTGGAAATCTCTATTTTACCAAGCATAATTTTGTTAAATAGGCGTCTGGTAAGAAGATGGGTCAGAGGATCTTTGGCGCTCTCTTCAATCTCATTTAAAAAAGCTATCTCATTTCCAATTTCAAGCGAGTAGTAGTCTATTCTATTCATCAAATGAATTAAAGTCGCAGGATGAAACTTTCCGCTCTTGCAATAGTTGATAACATTTGCACCCAAATCATGTAGATTCATATGAAGTTTTTCAATTAGTTTAAAATGAGATGTAGAGAGCAGATACGAAGTTGCAGGATTATTAATCCATTTACCGAAATCACATAGATTTGGATTTAATTCGGGATAATTATCGTTATACTCTTTTTGTTGAACATAGAGAATAAGTTTGATTATCCACTTGATATGATTTTCATAATGCACCATAAATTTTTTATCAGACATTAGTTCAATGTGAGAAAGTCTAAGCTCATTTTTTAGCTTAAACTGATTTAAAAATTTTACTAAATATAAATTTGTAATTTGGTTTTCGTGTTCTGTAAAAAAAAGATTGACAGCTTCTATATGTTCAAAATCATGTTTATCTATAAGATTCCCAAGAAGCTTGCGGACAACGGTTACAAGCTCACTATAAAGAAATAGATAAGATATCTCTTGCTCAATCGTAAAATTTACAAGTATTTTAGTGTTTTGCTCAATTTCTTCTTTAGATTTAGATAAAAGAAGATTTAAAAATAGCTTTTTATACTCAGTAATTGCATGTGTATATAAAAAATCACTCGAATACTTAGACTGCAAACTCTCAACGTTTATACTAAAATCAAGAACACACTTTTGAATATCTGGAAAATATTTTTCAATCACTAACATTTTAACTCTCCTTTGCAAATCATTACACTAGTAATTATAACTAATAAAACGCTTTTCTGAGCTACACCCTAACTTTTACAACAGCCTTGAGAACTTTTGTGCCGCTGCCTGCTTTTATACAAGGCATATGTGCATCTTGAGGATAAAAAATAGCAACATCGCCCGCTTTTAAAACGATAGCCGAAATTCCTTTTTTATCCTCATATTTTATAAAGTCCAGCTCCTCCTTGTAGGCTGAAGCTACCGCCAAAAGATTTGTATTTGACACCTCTATAATCTCTTCGCCGCCAAGTATGAACTGCACGTCGATATATTTTCTGTGCGATTCAAAAAAACACTCTTTTCTATCTTTGGCATCATATAGTTGTTCAAGCGCAAAATTATCTTCATCAAGCTCTATTTTTTCACAACTACCCAACGGACATTCAATAAGTCGCTTATACTCAACACTATTTTTATCAACCAATCGCTCAAGATAAAGAAATGCCGTTGCAAACTTCTCTCTGTCCGCCTGAGCCTTTACAACATCCAGTGTTCCAAACAGTGCCATTAAATCATCTCCGCTTTTATTTCCATCTATCTTCTTTTACTACCACGCTGTTCTCATTGTCGATTATTGTAAGTTCAAAGTCGCTGATATTGCATTGCAAAGCCATTGTTCTATGTGCTAAAAGTTCTATATCTCCATCAATATTCAGATAAACCACAGAGAGATTTTTAAAACGCCCAAGTTGGTTTTGCATCTGCTTCCACCACGCCAAAGCGCTTCCCTCTTGGTACATGTAGATAATAACTTTCTCAGAGCGTCCGCACGCTTTTCTAATCCGCTTTTCATCTGGCTGACCCAAATCTATCCAGAGTTTTATATCGCCATTTAGAGCCTTTTGCCACAAATCCGGCTCATCATCTTGCGTAATACCTTTGGTAAATAGCAGTTTTTCATCGGCGTTTAACATAAACGCGACCAGCTTTATCATCAGGCGCAAATCTGTCTCGGAAGGGTGTTTGGCAAGAGTGAAGTTATGCTCTGCGTAGTAATTGCGATCCATATCCGCGATGTTTAGCGAAGCTTTGTAAATAGTCGCATTAGCAGCCATGTTTTTCCTTGTATCGGTTCTTTTTATAAGCGAGAGTATACAACAATAGGTCTCTTAATTCTATTTTTTTAGTAAAAATATGTGACAATGTCAAGATAAAAAATTGAAGGTAAATTATGAGATCAGCTCGAAACAGCAGAGTAAAAACAACTCCTAAAAACAAAGTTTTGGATACGGCTCCAAAAAATGAGGTTAAAGAGATGTTTATGAAATGGTTCAAAAAAAACAATAATGTCGGTCAGGTTATGACCAAGAAGGATGTAGTTGAAAATATTATAGCCAAACTCGACGCTAAGCAAAACGATGCCCTAGAAAAAGCGATGAATGAGCTTAGAAAAGAGGGTTTTATAGAGGTAAAAGAGGACGGGGTGACACTGGTTTTAACTCAGAAGGGCGCTGATTCTATAAATATTTAAGTTGTGTTATACTTCTATTTTTTGAAAGGATTTACATGTCAGCTTATTTTAAAGATATACAACCGGACATACTTGCGTACAGAGAAAAACTAGACAAAAACAACATCACGATTGACAAAACAAACCTGATGTTTTTGAATTTAATTTTAGATATTTTAAACTATTTAGGCACAGAAGATGCCGACAAACTCGATGAGAAGTGTGAATACAATATCATGACTATGAAAACAGAGTTTGAGAGCGTTATTTACGGCAATGCCGTTGATGAAAAAGCACAATCCATACTGCTTACATTTTTTCTTCGCATTGCCAAAGAGATGAAAGTTAAATATACAACAATAGAAAACGAGCACTTAAATAGACTTTTTGCCCTTATGACCTCAAAAGATTTTAAATACCCAAGCTATATAAAAGACCAAAAAAACTTTGCTCTTGAAAGTATGCCTGAGAATATAAAAAGAATGTTATACCTAAAATAAATTAGATTATTCTATCGCTTCCGCCGTCTATTGCGACTTGAGAGCCGGTTGTTTTTGCAAACGCTCTTCCTGCCATTGCACATACCAGCTCTGCAACATCGTTTGATTTTATCTCCGTTTTAAGCACATTGTTTGTTTTGTACTCCTCCACGCTCATATTGTAGGCTTTTGCACGATTAGCCAAAACTTCCTCTGTCCAAATAGCCGTATCAAAGACTGCATGCGGGTGAAGCGTGTTTACTCGCACTCCAAACTCTCCAAGTTCAAGCGCCGCAATGCGGGCTAGCTGAGTCTGTCCTGCTTTTGCCACCGAATAAGCCGCCGCACCTTTTCCAGGGGCTGGAAAGTTTTTAGAAGCTACCATGATTAAAGTGGCATCAACGCCTAACTTTAGAAACGGCGCCGTATATTTGATAAGTTTTTGGTGAGAAGTAAGGTTTATATCCATGCTTCTTTGCCAATTTTCATCGCTCAACATGTCAAGGTTTTCACTTGGCGTAAAGATGCCGGCATTGCTGACAACTATGTCGATTCCGCCAAAACTCTTTACCGCTCTTTCTATTGCATTTTGAATATCTGCACTGCATGTCAAATCGCATTTCACACCAACAGCATCACTTTTTGCAAAGATTTTTTCTACTTCTGGGTTGATGTCAAGAGCCACAATTGCCGCACCCCTTGAGTTTAACATCTTGGCGATTGCAAGCCCTATTCCGCTTGCCGCTCCTGTTACAACTGCAACTTTTCCGATAAACTCAGGCAATTTTCCGCCGCCTTTTAGCTTTGCCTGCTCAAGCGACCAGTACTCAACTTCAAAAATATTTTTAGCGCTCAGAGCTTTGTAACCACCCAGTTTTTCGGCTTTTAAAATAGCCTCATTGGTGTGGTCGTTTATATCTTTAATGATATTTGCCTCTTTTGCATTTGCGCCAAAAGAGAGAGTTCCGTTGCCTTTTAATATTGCAAAATTCGGAGCAGGATTTAGAAGAGTCTCGTTTGTTTTATTTGCTTCAAAGTACTCTTTATACTCTTTTACATACTTCGTTAAATCAGCGTTAAAATCATCTCCCAAAATAGCAGGAATTCTCTTTGTACGTATAACATGGTCAGGAGTCAAAGGTCCTCTCAAGGCAATCTTCTCAACATCTTGCTTTGAAAAGTGTAGCGCCAAATCGCTGTCATTTAAGATAGCGATTGTCGCCCCGCCTTTAAGATTTGAGACCTCTTTGCGGATTTTTGCCAAAGTAAGAAGCTCCAAAGAAGCATCAGATTTTTCTACATGTAGATTTGCACCCTTAGCCTCAAGATACCTCTCAGCCTTGTCTACAAGCTCTATCGTCTTCTCGTAAGATTTCTTTGCATTGTCACTAAATGTAAAAAGACCGTGATTCATAAGAACCATACCCTCCAACTTACTCCAGTCAACATCTCTCGTCATATCGTAAATGAGCTTTGCAAGAACAAATCCGGGCATAATGTATGGAATAACCAGCACTTTATCGCCGTAAAGCTCTTTGATTTTATCTTCGCCGCCGTTGGTGTTTGTAATGGTTACAACCGCGTCGGTATGTGTGTGGTCAACAAATTTAAAAGGGATAATCGCATGTAAAATGGCTTCAACTGAGGGGTTTGGAGCTGATGGGTTTGTCATGGCAAGTCTCTGATATTTAACCATATCGGTATCACTCAGCTCTTTTAACTCCGCCATCTTTAAAAGCATCTTCATCTTTACGGGCGCAAATCCTTCAGCCTCAATGGTTGCCAAATCCCAGCCGCTCCCTTTGACATAAAGAATCTCTTCAACCTCGCCAAAAAGGTTTGTAGCAGTAGATTTTACAGATGTGTTTCCGCCGCCGTGAAGAACCAAAGAAGCATCACGACCAAGCAGTCTTGAGGTATAAACCCTCAAATCCAAATCTGTTTTAAACTTGAGTGCCTCATTGTCGCTGTATAAACTTTTCATTAATTTCTCTTATTAAATTTTTCTCTTATTCTATCAAAGTTCGCCTCGCAAACACCTCTGTTTGTTATAAGTCCCGTTATCAACCTTGCAGGAGTTACATCAAAGCCGTAGTTTAGAGCCGGCGAATTCTCTGGGGTTATGCGCACCTCACGAACCAAGCCCTCGCTGTCCACCCCTTTTATAAATCTAACCTCATCAGGGCTTCTCTCTTCTATGGGAATCTCTTTTACGCCGTCTCTAATCTCAAAGTCAAAAGTTGATGTCGGAATTGCCACATAAAAAGGGACATTATTGTCGTGTGCAGCGAGTGCCTTTAGGTAAGTTCCTATCTTGTTTGCCGCATCACCGTTGGCACTTACCCTGTCCGCTCCGACAATCACCATGTCAACCATACCGTGCTGCATAAGATGTCCGCCAGTATTGTCAGCTATGATTGTATGCTTTATACCACCTTGTGCAAGTTCCCATGCGGTTAATGATGCACCCTGATTTCTCGGTCTGGTTTCATCAACCCACACATGGACATCTATTCCTCTCTTTTTTGCCTCATAAATCGGTGCAAGAGCCGTTCCCTCATCTATAACTGCCAGCCATCCAGCGTTACAGTGGGTTAAGATATTTATCTCTGTTTTACCGCTCTTTTTTAAAATATCCTCGATGATGTCACAACCGTATTCTGCTATCTTTTGGCTCTCTAGTGCCTCTTCATCGTTTAGTTTTATTGCGTGCGCTCTTGCATCATCTACTAAATCATCTGAATCTTTTAAAAGCTCCATCAT
>JAURYA010000102.1 GCA_030654155.1 Sulfurimonas sp.
TATGGGTTAGAGGGCATAATGGGCACACCGAAAATGAGAGGTGTGATATTTTGGCAAAAAGAGAGGCAGAGAAAATGAAAGAGGCGTTACAATGAGTAAAAATATAGAAGTTTTAGAGAAAACTTTAGGTTATAAGTTTAAGAATGAGAAGCTCATTATCGAAGCGCTGACACATAAAAGTCACAAGCAGCCCTACGATAATGAGCGACTTGAATTTTTGGGCGATGCTGTTTTGGATTTGATTGTCGGGGAGTACCTGTTTTTCAAATTCCCAGATTCTGATGAGGGAAAACTATCGAAAATAAGAGCATCGCTGGTAAATGAGGATGGGTTTGAAAAACTTGCCCGCTCTATTAACCTCGGTCAGCATATTCAGCTCTCAAACGCCGAGGAGAACAACGGAGGAAGAGAGAAAGCGTCACTTCTCTCAAATGCTTTTGAGGCAATAATAGGAGCGATTTATCTTGAATCAGGATTGGATGTCGCAAAGAAGATAGCTATTGATTTGATAGAAAAAAATCACGAAGAGATATCTCTGGATTCACTCTTTAGGGATTTTAAAACTTCTCTTCAAGAGCTGACACAAGCAAGATTCGGAGAGACTCCCGAGTACAGAGTGGTTGCAAGCCGTGGACCTGACCATAAAAAAGAGTTTGAAGTAGCGGTTATTATAGAGAATAAAGAGTACGCAAGAGCTATCGGAAAGAGTAAAAAAATTGCTCAGCAAGAGGCGGCGGAGATGGCGCTTATGTTGTTAAAGAAGGAAATAGTGTGAATAGTTTTGGCCAAAAATTAAAATTTAGTACGTTTGGAGAGTCTCATGGCAAGGCAATTGGATGTCTGCTTGATGGAGTTCCGGCTGGGCTTGATATAGACGAAGAGTTTATCCAGAGTGAACTAGACCGAAGAAAACCGGGGAAAAGCGAGTTTGAGACTGCCAGAAAAGAGGAAGACAGGGTAGAGATACTCAGCGGCGTGTTTGAGGGAAAGAGCACGGGAACACCTATTGCAATGGTCATATACAATACAGACCAAAAATCTAAAGACTACTCAAATATAAAAGATGTATTTCGCCCAGGGCATGCCGATTTTACCTACTTTTACAAATACGGCATAAGAGATTACCGCGGAGGCGGACGAAGCTCTGCAAGAGAGACGGCAGCTAGAGTTGCGGCGGGGGCAATCGCAAAATTGATGCTAAAAGAGCTGGATATTGAGGTACTGAGCGGTATCTGCGAAGTTGATGGCATTAAATCGCGCAGCTATGATTATGAAGCGGCAAAAAAAAGCATAATCTATGCGCTTGATGCTTCTAAAGAAGAGGAACAAAAAGAGGCGATACTAAGAGCTAAGAACGAGCATGATTCCGTGGGCGGAGTATCCAGAGTTCTTATTAAAGGTGCTCCAAAAAGTTTAGGACAGCCGCTATACTATAAATTGGATGCGATTTTAGCAGATGCAATGATGGGCATAAATGCCGTTAAAGCCGTTGAGATTGGTGACGGAGTTTTAAGCGCGTCGCTAAAGGGTTCACAAAATAATGATGAGATAAGAGCGGACGGATTT
This sequence comes from Sulfurimonas sp., assembly GCA_030654155.1. Lineage (GTDB taxonomy): Bacteria > Campylobacterota > Campylobacteria > Campylobacterales > Sulfurimonadaceae > Sulfurimonas. Next base: position 1,567 of record JAURYA010000102.1, read on the forward strand.
GTTACAAATCACTCTGGCGGAATTCTAGGCGGAATAAGCAACGGCGAAGACATCGTTATGAATGTCTACTTTAAGCCTACCCCGTCTATCTTTAAAGAGCAGAAAACTGTTACTAGCAAAAACGAAGAGGTTGATTTTTCGCTTAAAGGGAGGCATGACCCTTGTGTTGCTATAAGAGGAACTATAGTTTGTGAAGCAATGGCGGCTTTGGTTATTGCCGACATGCTACTTTTAAATATGGGTTCGCAAATGGATAAAGTAGTTAAATATTATAAATAATAGTAGTTGTAAAACTACTATTTATCTTTTTGTTCAAGAGCGTTTTTAGCAGATTTTATAGCACCGCTAAGTGCCGTTTTGGCAACACCCCAAGCTTGAATCCCCATTCTTTTTGCCTCTTTTGCTGTTTCAGACTTAAGAGCTGTATCTGCTTTTTTAACAGCTGTTTTTGCCAGTGCAGAGAATCTCTCTTTCATAACCTGCGCTGTCTCTTTTGAGATGTAGATTAACTCTTCAAGGTCATAGTGCATTTTTTTGTTAAGTTCTACCAAAATTTTTCTTATAGCCGGACTGCTTTCGTTTGCTTGAGTTTGAACAACTTGCAAAAACAGAGTATCAGTCTGGTTTAAATCTTCCATAATAGTGTCGTAATCCTCTATAAGAATATGCTTTGCTTCCAGCGGCATATAAGCCAATCTTTTTTTAAATCTATCAATCGATTGGAGAAGTCCGGCTCTCATTCCTTTTAGTGTAGCCTCTAAAATCTCTTCGGATATATTTGGAGTAGCTTCTGCTATGTCAATGGAGGAGTGTAGAATTGTAGAGAGGATTTTTCTAACTCTTATAGTGTTTAGAGTTCCCTCTTTGATGGTTTGATAAGTCAGCTCTTTTATAACCTCTTGAATAGTCTCTTTGGCTTCGCTATCTTTCGATTTTTCCAAAGCTGTGATGATTGCACCCTCAACGGTTTCGCCAAGCAGGTCAAAAAGGTCGATTGACTGAAGTTTTACCTGATGGAGTTTTGATATAGTCTGAGCATCATCCTTGTCTATTAAGGACTCTATTTCATTAAAGATGGCATATTTTGTCTCTTGAAGCTCATGCGATTTCTTCTCCAAACTCTTCTCAATAAGCTCTTTTTGTAGAAGAAGCGCTTCAAGCTCATCCCGTAGTTTTTTTGTTCTACTGCCTATTATATCCGCCGTTATATCCTTCATCTCTATAAGATTTAATTTTTCAAATTTGATGTTGCGCAGCTCTTGTAAACTCATTGTAGACTCCTTTTAAAGTACCATTTTTATATGTTGATGAGCCTTAAGCGCCTCATAGATAAAATTTCTGTCATCTTCATTATGCACAAGCATATCAAGGTTCATGCTCACATATTTGCCGCCCTTGGAATTTTTTGAGTGAGTGAGCTTGTGTTCTCTCTCGTAGATAACATCTCGAATGGCTTGTTTTAGCGCCTCAACTTCACTGGCAATCAGCTTATAAGACCAAGAGCAAGGATAGGTAAGTTCTAGCTTCTCTTCTCTAGCGTTGATAATCTCCACTTTTGCCTCCTGATTTTTTCTCCAGCTGTACGTTGCGGATAATCATACCCTTGTCTATCGCTTTTACCATATCGTAAATCGTCAATAGTCCGATGCTTGTACCTGTTAGTGCCTCCATCTCAACGCCTGTTTGACCAGTCAGTTTTGCCGTGACTGTCAGTTTAAATCCTGGAAGTTCTGATAGTTCTTCTACATCGCAGTTAATCCCGCTCAAGTTTAGCGGGTGACACATCGGTATAAGCTCGCTTGTCTTTTTTGTTCCCATAATAGCGGCGATTACCGCCGTTTGAAGAACAGGACCTTTTTTTGTTTTCTGGGTTACGATGGCATCGTATGCATCTCGGCTCATCTCTATAATGCCGCTGGCAACGGCAACTCTTGTCGTGGAGTTTTTCTCGCTGACATCTACCATTTTTGGTCTATCTTTTTCGTCAAGATGCGTTAAGTTCATATTTTCTTATCTCTTGTTGGATTTATTGAGTACATTTGTGTTAAATTCATATCTTTTCCTAAAAAACTTGCTTGTACAATTTTATATTATATCAAAAGTAAAATAATTTTAAAGGAGAGTTAATGCTTCTTTATATTCGTGAGGGTGGTTGAGGTTTAGAAACGGTTTTTCATCTTCAAACTCTATATAAAGCGTGTTTGATGATTTAAGCAAACGCCCAAGTTTGTGGTTATCTTCTTTTAACATGTAAGAAAATTTTTCGTTGGTGGAGCGGTGGTAGATTCCGCACATCGGCTGTATGCCGCTTGCAGTTTTGGCTATTGTCGCATCTGCATGTTGAGTGTCTGCGCGGATTATTTTTGCAATCTCATTTTCACCGATAAATGGTGAATCAACGCTGATTGCAAAAAAACTATCGCATGTTAAACGTTCAAAAATTGCGATAAAACCTGCAGTCGGTGCGTAAGTTGAAGAAGTTTTTATATCTTCTATGAAGTCGGCTTGAAAGTTGAATTTTGATTTTTCTTTGCATGAGATATATACGTTTTTGAATATTTTGCTTAGGCGGAAGAGTTGGAACTCCGTAAGTGTATTGAAGGTGCCAAAAGGGAGGAGAGATTTATCCTCTCCCATTCGGCTTGATTTGCCACCCGCAAAGATGACGCAAGGAATATCTAGCATTTAGTTTTTAGTTAACTCTGCTTCTATTCTTCTATTTTCTGCACGACCTTCATTGGTCTTATTTGTAGTTATAGGCTCAGTTTCACCTTTTGCAGATATAGTGATTTTATCAGATGGCACACCATCTTTGATAATCATATTTCTTACTGCATCAGCTCGTTTTTGTGAAAGTTTTTGATTGTATGCTTCAGAACCGATACTATCTGTATGACCTATAATTTTTGCTTTGTAATCAGGTGTACATTTTAAGAAATCCGCAAATTTATTTACACGACCAATAGACTCTTTTTCTATTTCAGCAGAATCAAACTTAAAGTTGATATGTAAGTTTATTTTTGGAGGACAAACTTCAGCTGCTTTAACTTCCATAACTTTTTCAAGTGCAACAGCTTTTGCAACCTCTTGTTTAACAGGCTCAGGAACTACTACCGGTTCAGGCTTTGGCGCAGGTGCTGCTACAGGAGCAGGTGCAGGCGTTGGGGCTTGAGCTTTTGGACCGAATGCAAAGTTGATACCAGCTAAAAGAGCTAGATTGCTGTCCCATCTGTTGTCATTATTTTTTAACATGTAAACAGCTTCAAGTTTCAGAGCTATAGCGTCAGTAAATGGAATTTTTGCTCCAACACCTGCATCAACAAAAACACTGTCTTTGTTTTGCGCTAAATGTTTGTCGATTGTTTCGTAGCCTACACCTATTTTTGATAATGGAGTAAACATACCGATAGCATCATATTCGTGAACACCATTGATAGCTAAGCGGTATATATCTGTGTCAATTGCAGAATTTTTGTAATCAGCATCTGTGTATAAAACGCTAAATTCCGGTTTAAAAAAAGTATTGCAGTCGTTGTATTGGAACTCTGCTCCAACTAAAGTTTGGTTTTTTAAATCTAGATTTCTCTCAACTATGTTATAGCCGACAACCGGCGTGATCTCGTATTTGTAATCTTGCGCAACAACTATACTGCCAGCTAAAAGAGCCGGAATAAGTAATAATTTTTTCATTTTTTTCCTTTATATTTTTTGAATTGTATCAAGTTGTTTCTTACAGAAAACATATTTTAAATAATTAATAGTTGATGTTACGCACTAAAACGAACGCGTCCGTTTTAGTGGCAGGGACAGATGTCCCTTGCAACCCCCTAAAGCTACGAAAAACAAGTTTTTCGAGATTCATAGATTATTTAATAGTCTCTTTTTACTTTATCTAGGATCCGTAATATAGCCCTCAACAGCGGAGATTGCTGCAACCGCAGAGTTTGCCAAATATACTTTTGAGCTTCTTGAACCCATTCGACCTACAAAGTTGCGGTTTGTCGTTGAAACTGCTACTTCGTTATCGCCCAAAATTCCCATGTAGCCGCCAAGACAAGCCCCGCACGTAGGATTGCTTACAACCCCTCCCGCATCCACGATTATGTCGATGTAGCCAAGCTTATTTGCCTCTCTTAGTATCATCTGTGTTCCGGGAGTTACTATAAGACGAACATCTTGATGTACTCGCTTGCCCTTTAAAATCTCCGCCGCAACTTTTAAATCACTTAGTCTGCCGTTTGTACAGCTTCCGATAAATGCTTGGTCTATTTTGATTCTATCTTTTTGTGCCTGAACAACGCTGTGACCGTTAGAAGGCAGGAATGGATAGGCAATAACAGGATCAAGAGAAGCAACATCTATCTCTAAAATTTCTACATAAGAAGCATCCGCATCTGAGTAATGGATACGAGGCTCTCTTGCCAAGTTTTTATCGCTTAAAAACTCTTTTGTAGTCTCATCATACGCAACTATTCCGCTCTTTGCTCCAGCTTCTATAGCCATGTTACACATAGAAAATCTGTCATCCATTGTAAGATGTTCAATCGTGCTTCCCGTAAACTCTAAAGTTCTGTAAAGTGCGCCGTCAACCCCAATCATTCTGATAATCTCTAAGATAATATCTTTTCCCGTCGTATATTTGCCCGGTTTTCCGCTAAGAACTACTTTGATAGACTCAGGAACTTTAAACCAGTTTCCGCCCGTTACCATAGCAAATGCCAAGTCAGTTGAGCCCATTCCCGTAGAGAACGCTCCAAGCGCTCCGTGAGTACATGTGTGAGAGTCTGCACCGATTATAACATCGCCCGGAACTACAAGACCTTTTTCAGGCAGAAGCGCATGTTCGATTCCCATATCTTTTTCATCAAAAAAGTTTTTTAAATTATGTTTTTTTGCAAAGTCACGGCTTATTCTTGCCTGGTTTGCGCTTGCTATATCTTTTGCGGGGATAAAGTGGTCAAGAACGATAGAAAAACCGTCAGGATTTGCAAGTTTTGTTGCACCGCTTAGGTTAAAAGCGCTGATAGAGATAGGTGTAGTAATATCATTTCCGATAACCATGTCAATGTCACAGCGAATAATTTCACCCGCATAAACAGCATGACCGACATGTTCAGAGAATATTTTTTCAGTTATAGTTTGAGCCATCATAAATAATTCCTTAATTTTATTGCATAAAATGAAGGAAACCTCCATTTATTTATAACGATGTCAGAAGTATACCCTCAAGGGGTACCTCGATTCTGCCATCTACGCTAGCCGCTGTGGCACTAAAGCTTGATACTTTCGTATCAGATTTTATTTTATTTTCGCGATTATACCATTTTATATTTTAATCCAAAAAATGTTATATTCACAAAAAAGTAGTAAAGCATGCAAAACAGCTATAAAAGAGTCGATGCGCACCTATCAAGTCTGGGATACTGCACAAGAAGCGAAGCAAAAAAGTTTTTGAGCAAAAATATGGTCTGTATAGAGAGTGTGAGAGTTTTTGACGTAAGAGAAAAAGCTTATCATAACGATATAACAGTCGATGGAGAGAGGCTTGACGATGAGAGTCTGCTGATTTTGATGAACAAGCCAAGCGGAGTAGTCTGCTCCCACAATGACGGGGGAGTGCTTATCTACTCTCTTTTGCCGCAAAGATATCAAAACAGAAATCCAAAAATTTCAACTATCGGTAGACTGGATGCAGATACAACAGGAGCGATTCTGCTTAGCGATGACGGAGAACTCAATCATAAACTAACCAGTCCAAAAAGCGAGGTGCTCAAAGTGTATGAAGCTACCCTTGCGCAGCCTCTAAGAGGCGATGAAACAGAGATATTTGCAAGCGGAGAGCTAATGCTTAACGGTGAAAATAAACCGTTGCTGAGTGCTAAAATGGAGATAATAAATTCAACTCTTGTCAGGTTGGAAATTTGCGAGGGAAGATACCATCAGGTTAAACGGATGTTCGGCGCAGTGGGAAACAGAGTGGTCGCACTGCACAGGGTAAGTTTTGGAGATTTCAGCGTTGAGCGTTTAGAGCCGTCCCAGTTCAGAGTTATTGATCGTCTTTGACATCCAAATCATAAATCTCATATCTTAGAGCTTTTTTCATATACTCGGCCGAACAAAAAAACATCGCTGCAAAAACAGGATTTATTGTTACAGAATCTTCTTCGATGGTTTCAAAAATTTTAAAGTTAAATCCAGCGCCATTCTCAGCATCTTTTGCTATAACCGTAAATTCAATCGGCGCTAAAGTTTTTACCATATTTAAAATTTTCTTTTTTTTCTTTAGGCTGTCGTTTTTGAGTATATTAAAATCTTGATCTTCCGAGCTTTTGTGAGAGCGGATAACATCTTCTAGTATGTCAAATTTATCTTTAAAAACTATCTTGTTCCATGAGATTTTAAGCTCTTTGGAGTCAACCTTACATGTATTAATTATCAGAGCGTTTGGTTTTTTCTCTTTCATCGCTTCAATAAGCCCCAAGAGAAAGTTGGCTCCGCCGACTGCATCTGCACACTTCTTCATCAATAGATGAATCAATGCTTTCGTATCTACATTTTGTTTGCTAAAATTACACATAAATTGTCCCTAATTTGTTAATTAACTATAATTATAGCTTAAATATTCCATAAATACAGTTTGGCTTAAGCATATCATAATAACAAACCTATTATTATATCAAAACTAAAAGAAGACAAAAATTGTCTTAATTAAAAAACAACTCAAATTAATGAGGTAAAACATGAAAGTTTACTTAGATAATAACGCTACGACTATGGTTGATCCATTAGTCGTAGAGGTTATGCAGCCATTTTTTAGTGAGATTTACGGTAATCCAAACTCACTTCATAAATTTGGTACAGCGTCGCATCCTGCGTTGAGCAAGGCGATAGACCAAATGTATAAGGCGTTAAATGCAAGCGACAATGATGATATTGTTTTCACGTCGTGTGCAACAGAGTCAAACAACTGGGTTCTAAAATCAATCTTTGCCGACCATATAGTTAGCGGTGACAAAAATCACATTATTACAACAGAGGTTGAGCATCCGTCGGTGCTTGCGGCATGTAGAGCGCTTGAAAAAGAGGGTGCTAAAGTTACATACCTGCCTGTAAATTCGGAGGGTGTTGTCGAGTCGCATGTAGTAAGAAGTTTTATAACAGACAAAACAGCTTTAGTCTCAGTAATGTGGGCTTCAAATGAGACTGGGATGATTAATCCTATTAAAGAGATTGGCGAAATTTGTAAAGAGAAGGGTGTTTTGTTTCACTCCGACGCTGTTCAGGCAATCGGTAAGATTCCGGTTGATTTGCAAGATGTACATGTAGATTTTGTTTCAATGTCGGCGCATAAATTCCACGGACCAAAGGGTGTAGGTGCGCTTTATATTAGAAACTCCCAGCCGCTCTCTCCGCTTCTGCACGGCGGCGAGCATATGGGCGGTCGCCGTTCAGGTACGCTGAATGTTCCATATATTGTAGCTATGGGTAAAGCAATCGAGCTTGCAACTACAAATATAGAAGAGAAGATGGCGTCAATCAGAGCAAAAAGAGACCGTTTGGAAGACTCACTTTTAGAGCTAAGTGATACATTTGTAGTTGGAAATCGTAAAAACCGTACTCCAAACACTATTCTGATATCAATCAGGGGCGTTGAGGGTGAAGGTATGCTTTGGGACTTGAACAATGGACAAATCGGAGCTTCTACGGGAAGTGCTTGTGCAAGTGAAGATTTGCAGGCAAATACCGTAATGCTGGCAATCGGCGCTGATAGCGAACTTGCCCATACCGGTATAAGATTAAGCCTTAGCCGTTTTACAACCGATAGCGAAATTGATTATGCTATTGCACACTTTAAAAAAGCGGTTGCGCGTTTAAGAGCAATTTCTAGCTCGTTTGCAAAAGTTGGTCCAACACCCGGCGGCGAGTCCAAAGCTTGCGAACTACATCATTAAAAATATAAAAAATTAGGAGAATTACTACCATGGCAAAGAATGATTTATTAGGCGCTTCTTTATGGGATGCCTACTCAAATAAAGTAACAACTTTGATGAACAATCCAAATCATCAAGGTGAGATAACAGAGGAGGAAGCAGCAGCACACTCAAACAGACTGATTGTTGCAGATTTCGGTGCTGAGAGCTGTGGAGATGCAGTGAGGCTTTACTGGGAAGTTGACCCAAAAACAGACATAATCGTAAACTCTAAATTTAAAAGTTTTGGGTGCGGAACGGCGATAGCTAGTTCTGATATTATGACCGAGTTATGTGTCGGTAAAACTGTTAAAGAAGCCGTAAAGATAACAAATATCGATGTTGAATTTGCTCTTCGCGACAGCCCGGAAATTCCGGCAGTTCCGCCTCAAAAGATGCACTGTTCGGTTATGGCTTACGATGTTATCAAAAAAGCTGCCGGGCTTTACATGGGTGTTGATTCTGAGAGTTTTGAAGAGGAGATTATCGTTTGTGAGTGTGCTCGTGTTAGCTTAAAAACTCTTCAAGAGGTTATTAAACTAAACGACTTAACAACGATTGAGCAGATTACTGATTATACGAAAGCCGGTGGTTTTTGTAAAAGCTGTATAAGACCGGGTGGACATGAAAAAAGGGAGTACTATCTAGTGGATATTTTAAGAGACACACGTCGTGAAATGGACGAAGAGAAGATGAAAGCGGCGGCTGATGCCGGTGCAAAAGGTAGCTTTGAGTCAATGACTCTGGTTCAACAAATCAAAGCAATTGATGCTCAGATAGATGAGAGTGTTCGCCAGTTTTTAATTATGGACGGTGGAGATATGGAAGTAATTGATGTAAAACCGAGTGATGATTACATTGATGTTTATATCAGATATTTGGGTGCATGTAACGGATGTGCAAGTTCTGCAACAGGAACTCTTTACGCAATCGAATCAACCCTAAAAGAGAAACTCTCTAAAAAAATCAGAGTATTACCAATATGATTTATAACGATGTCGGAAGTATACCCTCAAGGGGTACCTCGATTCCGCCATCTACGCTAGCCGCTATGGCACTGAAGTCTGACACATTCGTGTCAGATATTTATCTACTTTTTGTAGGGGTTATGAAGAGGTGAGCTCTTGCCCATATACCTAATATCCAAAACCGCAATCTCGCACTCAAGCCAAATATCAAACTCTTTGTAAACTCTTTTTTGAGCCTCTTGTATAAGATATATAGCATCATCAAAGGTACCGTTTTCTACGTTTACTAGAAAGTTTGCATGTTGTGAGCTAAACTCCATTCCGCCGACTCTAAAGCCTTTTAGCCCGACAGCTTCAATTAGTCTACCTGCATAGTCACCCACAGGATTTTTAAAACAGCTTCCTGCGCTCGGAGTTGATGGCTGATTTGAGCGCATCGCTTTAAACATGTGGAGCTTCTCTTTGTCAAATCCGTGTTCAAGTTCAAAAGTTGCCTCTAAAATAGGGCTTTTAATATCGGTAAACCTATATCCATAGCTAGTTTCATTCTTTTGTAAATTCCCACTGCATGTCATAATAGAGATAAGATTATTAAATATCTCAAACTCTTTAAGTCCCGCATTCATAAAAACAAGACCTCCTAAAGTCCCTGGAAGATGAGAGAGAAACTCAAAGTTAGCGATATTGTTTTTTTTACAAAATGAGGCTATTTTTCCTGATGGCGTGGCACCGCCTATTTTAACGGTGTTGTTTTCTATCATAATAAAGTCATATTTTTTGGAAAGTTTTAAAAGTTGCGGAGGCTGTGTACCCATCAAAACGTTGTTGCATGAGCCGATAATGTAGCAATCTTTATAATCTTGGCTGCAATCTTCAAGTATTGAAACATCCAAAGTGTCCCCAATTTTGATTGAAGAAAATTTAGAGAAATTTATACTTTGTATCTTCATTACTCTACAAATGTTGGCATCATATTAAATATATCTGTTGAGAAATCTATCATAACGTTTAGCATCCATGGCATAGTTAAAATGATAACAATAACAACCCCGATAATTTTAGGGATAAAGCTCAGTGTCATCTCGTTAATCTGCGTGGTAGCTTGAAAGATACTGACTGCCAAACCTATAAACATACCGGTTAAAAGCCCAGGAAGTGCTAGCATAAGAGCTATTTTAAATGTCTCAATCCCAAGAGCTATTAGTTTTGCTTCCATTATGAGTTTCTTAGCTCATTATATTCGGTGGGTATCATAAAATCTTCAGCTTTTATAGGCGAGTCGTAAAAACCGTGTTTATAGCCGATTTCAAAAAGTTTGTTTATGGCTTTGTACTGAATATCACTTAGCGTAATTGAGTCGTCGTTCGCGTAGAGTTCAAGATATTTATCCAGTGTCGGCGCATCTATGCGTACCAGATTTCTCTCTAAGAGCATCTCTGAGAGCTTAAGTTTATGTTCACGTGCAACATGTACGGCTTTTGTCAGAGTCGCTTCATACCCTATGGCTTTGTTAAGCGGGATTGAGCGGCTTATAGCCATACCGCCAAGAGGAAGAGGAAGCTCTTTGCCGGCGAGCTCCTGCCAAATATCCCACATCTCTCGCTCAACTTCAAGCTCACTGTTGTAGGTTAAAATGCTTTCGTGGATTAAGACACCGGCATCAACTTTGCCCTCTAAAACAGCCTCTTCAATCTCTAAAAAATTCATATAAGTCACCCTTGCATCAGGGTAGGCTATACGAAAAAGCATCGCATTTGTGGTGTGTTCTCCGCTAAGCGCAACTTTGAAATTGCGTTTTAGTTTAACACCTTTTTTCTTGATAACTTTTGGTCCATAACCGTTGCCAAAACTGACAGCCGTGCGAAGCAGGGCATAATCGTCTTTAATGTGCGGATAGAGTGCAAAGCTTATAGCAACTATCTCATAAACTCCGTTTAGAGCTTTTTCGTTCAGAGTTTGAATGTCCTCTGCGATGTTGTCAAACTTAACACCGCTCATATCTACCCAGCCAAATTTAATGGCATAATACATAAATATGTCATCAGCATCGGGAGAGTGTGCAATAAGTGTTTTTTTCATAAGAGAGATTTTAACCAAATAAGGATAAAATCCCACTAATTTATATAGAAATTTCTATATAAAAATAATATGACAATTTGCCATATTATTTAACGAAAATATAAAATTGACATATAATAAGTCTAAATTCAATATAAGTGAGCCAAAGATGGACGCAAATAAACAAAAATCATTAGACTTAGCGATGAAACAAATTGATAAAGCATTCGGCAAAGGCGCTTTAATGCGTCTTGGAGATAAGGAAATCGTTCCAATAGCATCAATTAGCACAGGTTCTATCGGGCTTGACTTAGCTCTGGGCATTGGCGGCGTACCTCAAGGCAGAGTTGTTGAAATATATGGACCTGAGAGTTCCGGTAAAACAACTTTAGCGCTTCAAATAACCGCAGAGTGCCAAAAAGCTGGCGGTGTTTGTGCGTTTATAGATGCAGAACATGCTCTAGATGTGGCATATGCTAAAAATTTAGGTGTTGATGTAAACAATCTTCTTGTTTCTCAGCCTGATTACGGCGAACAAGCTTTGGATATTGTTGAAACAATTGCAAGGAGCGGTGCGATAGATTTGATAGTTATCGATTCAGTTGCGGCACTTACTCCAAAGTCTGAAATTGAAGGCGAAATGTCTGATCAAAATGTCGGCGTTCAGGCTCGTTTAATGTCAAAAGCACTTCGTAAACTGACAGGTATTTTACACAAGATGAACTGTACGGTTATTTTCATAAACCAAATTCGTATGAAAATCGGCATGATGGGTTATGGTTCTCCTGAGACAACAACGGGCGGAAATGCACTTAAATTTTATGCCTCTGTTAGAATAGATGTAAGACGTATAGCATCACTTAAACAGGGCGAGAACAGCATAGGAAACCGTGTAAAAGCAAAAGTTATAAAAAATAAAGTTGCACCTCCATTCCGTCAGGCTGAGTTTGATATAATGTTCGGTGAAGGAATCTCTAAAGAGGGTGAACTTGTTGATTATGGCGTGAAACTAGATATTATTGACAAAAGCGGTGCTTGGTTCTCTTATGGGGAGAATAAGCTTGGTCAAGGACGTGAAAATGTTAAGGCTAAGTTTAAAGAAGACCCGATATTAGCAAAAGAAATAGAAGAAAAAATCAAGTTGGCTATGGGCTTGAATGACCTTATGACCATGGACACGGTAGATATAGCAGATGCAGATTTATAACAAATATAGTTATAAATACGCAAAATAATTCTTGCAGTTTTGCAAGAAATTTAATGATAAAATATGAGATTTAACAGATAAAAAAAGGTGAGTAAAGATGTTTATTGATAATGTAAGTGCAATCGAAGTGATGGATTCTCGTGGAAACCCGACAGTAAAGGCAACGGTAGAGTTAAGTGACGGAACTAGAGAGAGCGCTATTGTGCCATCGGGTGCCAGCACCGGCAAGCGTGAGGCGTTAGAGCTTCGTGATGGCGGCAGCAGATATATGGGCAAAGGCGTACTTAAAGCAGTAGAGAATGTAAACTCTCAAATTTCTGATGCTATTATCGGTCTCTCCCCGTTTAATCAAGCTGTAATCGATGCTACAATGAAAGAGCTTGATGGAACCGACAACTATGGAAATCTAGGAGCTAATGCAGTTCTAGGCGTATCTATGGCTGTTGCCCGTGCCGCTGCAAAAAGTTTAGGGGTTCCGCTTTACCGTTATTTGGGCGGTGCTAACGCTATGGTTATACCTACACCTATGTTAAATATTATCAATGGCGGCTCACATGCTGATAACTCGGTTGATTTTCAAGAGTATATGATTATGCCGGTTGGTTTTGATGATTTCGCAACTTCACTTCAAGCTTCAGCAGAGGTATATCACAATCTAAAAGCTATTTTAAAAGCTAAAAAGCACAATACGGCTCTTGGAGACGAGGGCGGTTTCGCACCTGATTTAAGTTCAAATGAAGAGCCTATTCAAATTATTATGCAAGCAATCGAGGCAGCCGGATATAAAGCCGGTGAGCAGATGGCAATTGCACTTGATGTTGCTGCATCTGAGTTAGTAACAGATGGCGGTTATAGGCTTGATAGCGAAAACAGAACGGTAACATCTGCAGAGCTTGTTGATTATTATGTAGATTTATGCAATAAATATCCGATTGTATCTATTGAAGATGGGCTTAGCGAAGATGACTGGGATGGCTGGAAACTACTTACAGAGAAGCTTGGCGATAGAGTTCAGCTGGTAGGAGATGATCTCTTTGTTACAAATGCAAGCATATTGAACGAGGGTATCCAAAAAGGAATCGCTAACTCTATTCTTATTAAGCCAAATCAAATCGGTTCGGTAAGTGAGACTATGCAAACGGTTCGTCTTGCTCAAAGAAACGGCTACAAATGCGTAATGAGCCATCGTTCAGGCGAGAGTGAAGATGCTTTTATAGCTGATTTTGCTGTTGCGCTTAATTGCGGTGAGATAAAAACAGGTTCTACAGCGCGCTCAGAGAGAACTGCTAAATATAATCGCCTATTAGAGATAGAAAATGAAGTAGTATACGGTGAGTATTTAGGTTCTAAACTTTTTAATTAAGAGCTATTTTATGAATAATGAAGAACTTTTTGGCGGGATAGATGATACTCAGAGCTTTACTCAGAAGTATTTTGGCTTATCTTTAGCAAAGTTCTCGATACTTGTTTTTTTGGTTCTCTCAACGGGTGTTTATATCGGGCTTCTTTTGTATGGAACAAACTCTTTGCAGGTGTATATGGGACTTCAGGATTATGAAGAGCATTTGCAAAAAGAGATAAACAGACTAAAAGATGAAAATGCAGAACTTCAAAGAGAGTACTTTGAGCTAAAAGAAATTTCTGCAAAATAGTAATTAAACTTGATATAATACATACAAATATATTTAGGGGTAATTTTGATTAAAGTTTTATTTACATCTGCTTTATTACTTTTTACACTAAATGCTAGGGAAAACCCTTTTTTTCCTTCTAATGGCGAAAAGGATATTTTTTTAACAACAAATAAAGATAGTTCACAAACACCTCTTAAGAGAGCAACAATAGCTCTCCCAACACAAGCAAGGGTTCTTCAAAAAGTTACAATAGAGTTCAAAAATTTAGATGGCTCGGTTGAAACAAAAAACATAGAACTTGAAAATTCCGTAGATTGGCATCTTCCAATATTTATATCACAGAGCTATTCAGAGACTCCTAACGCAGTCCAAATGGAGGCTGCTACGGCGCCAGTAACTAAACAGAAAAAGGTAGAACCTGCACCCCAAAAGAAAAGCGTACCCAAAGAGACAAAATATGAAAATATAGCATCAATACCTTTTTTGAAACTATATGCATCCGGAAAAAACTTAAAGTTGGCAACCGGCGATGAAATGATAAGAAATTTTTTGATTGTAAATCCGCATAAAATTGTTATTGACTTTAAAAAAGAGACTGATATAAAAAGTTATGTATTTGAAATACCAAAGAGTGTCTTTAAAGAGGTTAGTATTGGGAATCATGATGGGTATTATAGAGTAGCCATTGAACTTGACGGACTTTATAGATACGATTTTAAAAAAATCTCTGACGGCTATCTTGTAGAGTTAAAATAATAATATTTAAAAATAATAGTTCAGATAAACTCTTAAACTATTCTCTTCATATCTATTTTCAAGTTCAACTCTCTCTTTGTGGTCATATTTAAATTTTAATTGTGCATTTTGAGATACTCGAAAGCTTTGCGACAGAGCTAATAGATTTTGCTCCTCGCCGCTATCATACCATCTTCTGGTTGCCTCAATGTTTGTGCTCATGTAGCTAAACTTGTCAAAAACAAAACCTAAAGAGCCCCCAATCGCAGATTTAAACTCTCCATCAAGGTAAAATAGCGGGTCAGCCATAATGTAAACATAACCGAGCTCATTTCCCCAGCTTAATCCTGCACCGATAGTGCCGATAAAATTTGGTGTTGAATCCAAAGAATTTTTATCCCATCCAAACTTTGTTCTCCAAGAGAGATTTTCAAAAAACTCGGATCTTTGAGCAAGTGAAACAATGGAGAGGATGGTTGCATCTTCCACATCCAGCTTATTTTGTGAGTAGGAGAGTTCAAGATTTAAAAACTCAATCTGTGTGCCTCTTAAAAAACCGTAACTGCTGTCCTCTAGGTCATGATAAGCGGGGCGCAGTCCTAAAAATCCTATCTTTTCACCCTCTCTAAAGCCGCCGCCAAGGGAAGCTCTTATTGCTTGATGGCTATCTATAGGATTTGGTGGAGTTTTTATATCTACTCTTTCGCCTTGACCCAAGGCTGCTCTTGTCCTTGAGATAGTGTGAAAAAGTTTTAGATACTTCTCTTTTTCTATTTTGCTTTTGCTAAAACTATATTCCAGTAGCTCAATTGAAGCTTCTAAAATATACATTTTTTGTTGAGCATCAATCTCTTTATTGCTAAGAACATCGGTAACATTTATATCAGAGCTAACCAGCATAAGAGGTATTCTAATATGCTCTTTGTCGATTAACTCTTCATACTTTAAGAGGATGGTTCTTTTTGAAGGTCTGTAAAAAGTGTTGTTAATTATCCCCTCGGCTTTTGTCGCATGTGCGGTTTCTAGCGGTATGACCTGAAAGTTAAAATATTTTCTTAAATCCAAACCAGGTCTAGCAGCTTCTAAAAACCAGAGCATATTATAAGAGCAGTTCTCAGTGAAAAAATAGTAACTTGAGTGTGTTTCATTGAGCTCCCAAATATGTCTAACCATCCGAAGAACCTCTTTCTCATTTAGGTCTAAATCATATTCCCAAATATCTCTCTGCTCGCTGTCTCTGTACTCTTTTAGTTTGTCATAATATGGAAGGAGCGAGTATTTTCCATAGTAACCGCCAAATAACCCTTTAATCGCAAAAAGCGCACCGTTCTCTTTATTTGGGTCTGCATCTGCGGCATAGTTTACGGCATAAGACAGAAGTTTTGAGTCATATGCAGAGTTTATGCGTAGAAATGTGTGTCCAAACATGGAAGCTGGGGAGTTGATGTGTGCAGATGGAAAAACCAAGGTTGCCGATTTTGGATTTAATCTCTCCAGAATTTTATTATATTCTACGCAATTTACATCCGGAAATTTTTCAATATTCAGCTCCTCTTGCAGCCAAGCTTTTCTTGCGGGAAATCTGCATGCAGTGGAGTTGTCATCAAAAGTTGTTTCATTGAAGAGCGCTTCAATCGTGGCATTAAGCTCATTTTTTGCATTAGTTTTGCCGTCACTTGCTAAAAAAAATCTCTTGTCGTCAATTTGGCTGACTCTATCCTCCATATGAAGAAGAAGATTCCAATATTTTGACTCAGACAAATTTAGCTCTTGTGCCTTTTGTTTATATCTATTGGCAGAGGCATCTAAAAAAGTAATGAAAAAAATGAGTATAAAAAGAGATTTTTTTAAAATGGAAGTTTCCTAAGATAGAGAGAATTCCTTGTAGCTCTCGAAAAACATTGTTTTTCCGTAGCTTCAGGGGGTTGGAAGGGACTTTAGTCCCTCCCACTAAAACGGGCGAGTTCGTTTTAGTGTGTAACATCAACTATAGAGAAGTTGTAGAAATATTGTCTAAAACATCAGCCATTGTAGCGTTTTGACTTGCATAGATGCTGTTGTAGTTTGCTTGAAGTGATGCTGAGAAAGTTGCTTTGTCAGATATTTTTAATAGCTCTGCTAAAGTATCAACAGACTCACCATGACCAATTGCAATCTCTTTCGCAAGTTGATCCATATTTGAAGCTACAAACTCTTCTGCTCTCTCATTCATAACAAATTGAGTTTTTTTACAACCCAATGTTCCCGAAGTGATACCAAAAGTTTGATTGCCAAATATACCATTCGTAGTAGCTTGAAGCGCTAACATTACTGCCGTAGAATCATCTTTTATTATTAAAGAACCAAGACCACAACCTGTCTGACTATTTACACCCGCCATTGCAGATGAGCTTAATGCTACAACCGCAGCTATACTTACTAAAAATTTTTTCATCGAACGTTCCTTTGAGTTAAGATCAAACTATTGTAATATTTATTAGCTTAATGAAAAATTAGTTTTTATTTAACTCTTCATCTTTCCAATATTTTGTGCCCTGAACAGTAGCTTGCAGCGCCAAACCGTTTTGAGTCATTTTGTAGAGTCTTATCCCTGGTGCGACTGTTTCAGCGGCATTTATAGCTCCACCCGTCTCTTCATATTTTGCAGCAGCATCTGCCTGCGCGTTTGCTTCCCAGCCAGACCTTACGAAAGTGTCATATGTTTTTTTATCTTCAAACAAAAATACTGCTCTGAAATCTTTAACGCCAAGACCCAAGCCTAAGCCGCCGGAAGCCATATTCATATAGGTGTTTACGCCCGTTCTGTTGTTATGCGCCATCCCTTTTCCGCCTTCAGCCGAGAGCAAAACAAGGTTAATTCCGATGTTGGTAAAAGTTGCATATCCATAAGAGTTAAGTATCATATTTTTTGCTTCAGGCGCGTATTTATAGAGCAGTTGCAAAGTTTCATTGTTTGTAGTGATACGATTTACTCTCTCCAGTCTATTCTCTTCTTTTACCTCTTTCTTGGTTTTTCCTGACCAGAAACCGGAGAATACGACAACAATAAGAAGCAAACCAAGAATTAATTTTAAATGTTTCATTACGGTAACCTTTATTTATGGCAATAATAATATCATAATTTATTAAAATAGATAAACTGCTTAACATAGAGAAATTTTAATCTAAAATGTTATTATTATGAAAAATTAGAAGAGGCATTTTGCCATAAAAGGATTAAATTGAAATTACGAACAATATTAGGCGTTACTGTTTTTGGTGTGATGTTTTTAATGAGCGGTTGTGCCGGCAAGAGCGTGGATGCAAAGAATTCCGGATTTTTTAAAGATTATGAGCAGTTTAAGGGTTCTACTAATTTCAGTGCGGCAAGAAGTTCAAAAGATATTGACATGTCAAAATATAAAACTGTTTTTGTCTCTCCGGTTAAAGTGATATCCGCAATTCCTGATGCAGAGCAAACGCCTTCGCAAAAGAGACTATACAAAGAGATTTCAGATTATGTGCGTGATGGATACAAAAGAGAGATTCAAAAAAACAATAAATACATGCTAGTTGAGACAAAAGGTGCAGATACGCTTATTTTAGATTCGGCAATCTCAAGCGTTGAAGTGCATTTTGATGACGAGAAGTGGAACCAATTTTCGCCGATAGCTATGGATATTACGGTAACCTCATACAACTCTTATGCGGACGAGAATGTCCGAATTTTGGGTGAGAAGCGCATCATTGATTCAGCAACGGGTGAGACGATGTTTGAGAGTATGGATATAATCAAAGATGAAAAAATCAGTTTAAATGGCGACGCTTTGGAGTTTGAAAATCTCAAACCTGCTCTTGATAGATGGATAGAGCATGTAAAAAACCATTTTGCCAAATAGGCTAGACGAGAGTGTCTCTTCAAATAGGCTGGAACTACTTTCCATTCGATGAGATAGCAATAGAGAGTGAGACTTTTTGCAGCTCTTTAAATGGGCTTCGTATTGTTCAACTCTCAGATTTGCATCTTACAAAAGATGTTGAGGTAACTTACCTTAAAAATCTTGTAAAAAAAATCAACGACATAAAACCAGACCTTGTCCTCTTTAGCGGGGATATTCTCCAAACTACAGCTCTTAATTTAAAAGAGCATCTGAAGAGTTTTAAAGATTTAGAAGCTCCGTCTTACTATGTTACAGGCAATCATGATATCGTTTATGGACCAAAACATCTTCAAGATATAATGCAAGATGCAGGAGTTATATGTTTGGATAATAAAATAGCAGAGATAGAGATTAAAGGTTCTATTTTGCAGCTGGTCGGTTTAAGTGACAGATATAGCTTTGTACGCGGAATCAAACGACCTGTTAAAGAACTATTTTCTAGATTAAACCCAGAACTCCCGACAATTCTTTTAGCGCACCAGCCAAAAGATATTCTACATGTAGCTGATTTTCGTGTCGATATCCAACTAAGCGGGCATACGCATGGCGGGCAGATTTACCCTTTTACTCTTATTGTTAAATATTTTCAGCCATATATATCAGGGATGTATAAACATAAAAATACACTTCTGTATGTTTCTAGAGGATTGGGGTATTGGGGAGTAAGGGTTAGATATAAAGCGCCAAGCGAAATACCGGTTTTTACCATCAATTAACACAATCATAGTATAATTTTTAATTACTTATCTTAGGAAAAAAAATGAATAAATTTTTA
>JAURYA010000103.1 GCA_030654155.1 Sulfurimonas sp.
TTAGTTTCAATATATTTCTTTATATCGTAAGAGATTAGTATGATAAAAATCACTTCTAAAGCTATATTGAACCAGTCACTATCTAAAAAATCAAACAAATTTTTTCCTTTATTTTGAAACTATTTTCTTGAGCGCTTCTGCACACATAACAAGCCCGAAAGTACCTGTAACAGCGACAAAACTGCCCTTCTCTTTTACTTTTGCTTGTTCTGAGCTAAATATTACTTTGTACTTTTTATTAAAACCGCGTTTTTTTAGCTCATAACGGATTTTTGAGCCAAACTTATCGCCGTGACTTTTCCAGATATCATCAACGTGAACTTTTGTCGGGTCAAGCCTTTTTGCACTCCCAAGTGATGAGATTAGTTTTTTGTAGCACTTTTGGGCAAGGGCGAGTTTTGCTCTGATATCATCAATCGCATCAAGAACCAAATCATACCCGTCAAAATCAAAATCCCATACCCACTGCTCATCTATTTTTGCGTTTATAATCTCTACATGCGGGTAATGTTTTTGAAGCGCTTCGACTTTTATCTCGCCCTCGTGAAGCTCCGACCACATCTGGCGGTTTTGGTTTGAGAGGTCATAAGTGTCAAAATCTACAATCGTTATATGCGCAACGCCGCTTCGACTTAGACAGTCAAGGCAGTGTCCGCCAACCCCGCCAACTCCTAAAAGTAAAATTTTTGCATTTTGAAGCTTGGAAAAGTCATCGCCTAAAAGGGATTTTATGCGTTCATATTTCACTATTTCTCTATCCACTCTTTTAGCCTGTTCATACTCTTATATGCGCTCATATCGAGATGAATCGGCGTGATAGAAATGTTTCCATCTCTAATTGCCTCATAGTCGCTTATACCCTCGTTTCCTATGCGGGCTGAGAAGTTTAGAGGATGAAGTCCAAGCCAGTAGTACTCTTCGCCTCTTGGGTTTCTGTGCAGATGCGAATCATTTGCATAAAGTCTGTATCCGGCGTAGGTTATGAGGATTTTTGCATCTTTATTGTCACTAGAATCAATGTCAGGAGGAATATTTACATTTAAAAACTCTCTCTCAGGAAGTGGAAACGAACCATCTTTTATCTTTAAAACCAGCTTTTTAATCGTCTCTTGCGCCAAAGTAAAATCGCCATCAGGGTCGGTAAAATCCATAACCTGAGATATAGCTATCGAGGGGATGTCATGAAGTACTCCCTCCATTGCTCCCGCCGCAGTTCCGGAGTATGTAATATCCTCACCCATGTTTGAGCCGCGGTTTATACCACTGATGAGCAAATCAGGCTTTGTATCTACAAATATCGTGCTAAGTGCAAGATAGACGCAGTCGCTCGGCGTTCCGTCATCCAGCTTAAAAAAGTTGTCCTCTACTCCTATAAAACGAAGCGGTCGGATTATGGTAAGAGAGTGTCCGCACGCCGACTTTTCATTTGCAGGGGCTACAACGGTTACTTCAACACCCTCAAGCTCTCTAAGTGCTTTTACTAAACTAAGCAGACCTTTTGCCTCATATCCGTCATCATTTGTTACTAAAATTTTATACCCCAAGGGGACTTCCTCACTCACGCTCAGAGCGTGCTTATTTTTTATAGTCGTATTTTAACATATTTTCTCGCTCCCACGCTGTGCTTGGGAGTGTATTTTCTCGTTCCCAAGTTCTACTTGGGAATGCATACATGTACTTATTTTTTTACTTACCAGAACCTGCAAACATCTATCAACCCATCAACACCTTCGTAATCTCTGGCACTACTATATCTCCAATACTTAGCATCATCAATATAGCCTCTCTTTACAGGATTTTGATGTATATAGTTAATCCTCTCAATCATCATTTTCTCATCTTTAATAAGCTTAGGCTGTATCCCCTCTTGCCAAAGCTGATAGATTGTCTCTTTTTTGTGCGCCTTTTTGTAAAAAGCCAACTGTTCAAGTATGGTTTTTACATCTTTTTCTTGAAGCAGTTTTAAAATCTCTTTTGCGGTATGAGCTTTAAATTTTCTCATAGATTTACCTATGTCGTCACTGCTTACAACCAAATGCAGATGATTTTCAAGTATCACATAAGCATATAGTTTTAGGCTATCTGTCTGTTGAAGATACTTTAAACTATCAAATACAATGTTTGTAGTTTCAACTCTTGTAAATATAGGTATCCAGTGAAGAATGGTGCATGTAACAAAGTGCGGATGAGTTGGTTCATATATTTCATATCTACTTCTTCCCATAAGAGTGCCTTTTTGTTTAATAGTAGCAGAGTGTTTTATGTTATGTAAATTTTATTGCAGATTGTCATTTTTTTGTAGTATTCTATTTTCTCGCTCCCATGCTGTGCTTATCTACCCTCGCTCCCATGCTCTGCTTGGGAGTGTATATCTTAGTTTATTATCTCGCTCCCATGCTGTGCTTATCTATCCTCGCTCCCATGCTCTGCTTGGGAGTGTATATCTTAGTGTATTGTTTTGTTTTATTTATGTATGCATTCCCAAGTGAAACTTGGGAACGAGGAAAATTGACTTTACGCTAAATTTTGGTAAACTACAAATAATATTTTTTAATTAACAAAAGGATTTAAAATGAGTGCTAGCAATAATTCAAATTCAGCGGCGGCAGGGCAAACAATAAGAGAGGGCGGATTTATAGCTAGATTATTTGCGTATGCTTTTTTTTATGTGCCGTTAACGGCGGTTTACGCCTGGCTTATGATTATGAGTAAATCGCTTAGTAAAATAGACTTGTCATTCTTAACAAATTTTTTCCCGATAAACGACTTCACGGGCACTATAATAGTGTTTGCTATATTTCTCTTACCTACCGCAATTCCTTTTATCCTCTGGGAGAGAAGTGTAAGAAAATTTAGAAGAAAGCATGGGTTGAGTATTTGGAAGAATATAACCGCTGAGCTTGAGCAGATGGAAGTTGATCAGAGAGTTGCTAAAGAGCATAAGGCGTTTGTCAATAACGGTTTGGTTAAAGAGGCTGTGGTTGACAAGGGTGATATTGGGTATTGGCATGGGCTTTTTGAGAAGGGTGCTATTACTAAAGAGCAGTTTGAGGCGAAGAGGGCGGAGCTGCTACTTTAGCAGCTCTTGTTTAAAGCTTTTTTCTCGCTCCCATGCTCTGCTTGGGAGTGTCTATTTCAGTTTATTATTTTGTTTTATTTATGTATGCATTCCCAAGTGGAACTTGGGATCGAGGATGCCGATATTTTATCATTAAAATTAAAAACTTGACATTACAACTTCTATTAGTGTAAAATTGCAGCATCAAAAAATTGTATGAAATCATCTTACGCTTCCCTACGCACCATACAAGTAAAATCCACAGGGCAAATCTCAAAACATTAAGGCAGCTATCTTATGAGCGAAAATACTCCGCAACAACCTCGTAAAACCACTAACAGCAAAAGTACTCCAAAAGCAAGAACGCACAACCCAGTTAAAGGTGCCAGTGTCGAAGACCTCCGCATTAAGGGCATAGAAGAGCTGACGGCTATGGCTGCTGAGCTAAACATTGAACATCCAAATGAATTAAAAAGACAAGACCTTATCTTTGAGATACTAAAAGCTCAAACTGAACAAGGCGGTTTTATTCTATTTAGCGGTATTTTAGAAATCATGCAAGATGGTTACGGTTTTATCCGCTCAATTGATAAAAGTTTTGATGAGA
>JAURYA010000105.1 GCA_030654155.1 Sulfurimonas sp.
TTGCGCATCATAAATAGCATTTTGAATCTCATCTTTAATCTCATTTGCTTTTTTGGTAGCTTCATCAATAACAACAACAGACTTCTCAACATTCTCTCCAACACCCATGGCAGTTGTTGAGAGCTCATGAGAGATGGAAGCATTTTCGCTTGAACTCTGTTTGGAAGTTTCTATCAAATCTTTTAGCTCTTTTATTAAATCATTGAAACTTCTAGCCATTTGTGAGAGCTCTAGCGGAGCATTCTCATCCACAACAATAGTAAGATTTTTATTGTTCCCTATGTTTAAAAGCGTCTCTTTAAATCTCTCGATTGGTTTAATAAGGCTTCTGTTTACCAAAAACAGAGATATGACAACAATAACAATAAGTACAACTAAAGAGCTAATGATTAACATATTACGAATGCTATTTGGAACTATAAGAACCTCCGCTTCATCTATCTCTGAGAGTATCGCCCACTTAAAATCTTCACCGACATTGACTGTAGAAAAAGAGGAGAGTACAGGATTGCCGTTATAGTCAATCACTATTTTGGTCTCAGTTTTACCAGCCAACGCTTCACGAGAGGCTTCCGTATCAACAGAACCGACTGCCGGATTTGCAAAAGAAGCATGTAGAGAGTGACCTTTTGGATCAAGATAACTGTCGCTTCTCATAAGTTTGTCGCCGCCTACAAGATAATCCTCTTGGGACTCTCCGTAACCGCCTCTGTATTGCATGATGTTTTTAATCAACACGTTATCTATTTTAAATACAAGCACACCTTTTATCTCTGCATCTACAATAATAGGCGTTCCAATAAAAATGGATGGAGCGTTACTATCTGCCGCATACGGTTTCGTATCAACGAATGTCGGTCTTTTGTTTTGGAGAGTTTTTCTATAAATTTCACCAAGCACACTATCTTTTAATGAACCATACGTAAGATTTGTGCCGTAATCAGATTTTTTTGCTGCACTGTACATAACATGTCCATGCTTTGCGGCAATCACATAGATATCACTGTATCCATACTCTTTTAAATATTTTTGAAAATATACCTCGTGCGGCAATCTTTGCTCTTTGGCAGATGGGTCGTTTACAGGGAACGGTTCATTTTCTTTAACCTCTAAATCATCATAAACACTTAGCAAATCCCACGTAATATTTTGAAGATTATTGCTGTTTGCCAAAACATCAATGTCCACCACACACTTTTTAAACAAACCTTCTATCTGATTTTTTTTCATATCTCTAATTGTAGTTAAGTTGGCATAACTGTTGTTCATTAAAGCATCTCTGCTTTTTGAGCTTGATATGTAAGTGGCTATTATCGCAAGTAGCGTTAGCGATATTGTGGTAAGAAGAAGAATTTGTGTTTTTATAGAGATTTTTTTCATCTATATAGTCCTAGTCGTTTTTTTAGTGCCAAATTGTATATGTCAATTATTACTTGACTATTACATATTGCTAAATATAAAAAAACTAAACCAACTCAGCAAGAAGAATAGAGGATATAACTATATTGGTTGTTATAATCGCTAACCATATAAAAGAGAGTGTGTAAACTACCTGTGGAGTTTCTAGTCTTGTTATTAAACTATTCATTTTTATTACCTTCTGTTATTTTGTTGTTGAATTATATATCTCAATTATTACAAAATCATTACACTATATATGACAATTTGCCATATTTTAAACATCCCGGATTCTATAAGTGTATAATTCTTCAAATCCTTATAAAAGGCTAAAAATATGTCCAAAAAAAAGATTCTTTTTGAGTGTCAGCACTGTGGTTTAACAACTCCAAGATGGATGGGAAAATGCACAAATTGCGGAGCGTGGGATTCTTTTGTAGAGCTCAGCGAGCATCAGCAAGAAGTTGTAAAGCAGACAAAGTCAACATCGGGTTCATCCGCAAAAGCGCTAAGTATAAATGATATAAAAGAGGAAGAGGTATTTAGATTTAGCTCAGGAAGCATAGAGTTAGACACTGTGCTCGGGGGAGGAGTTGTTCCCGGTTCACTTACGCTAATTGGTGGAAGTCCCGGTGTTGGAAAATCCACCCTGCTCTTAAAAGTAGGCGGCGACATAGCTTCTAGAGGGCAAAATGTTCTTTATGTAACCGGAGAGGAGTCAAGCGGTCAGATAAAACTTCGTGCAAACCGCCTAAATGCAAATCATGACTCTTTATATCTGCTTAGCGAAATAAGACTTGAACAGGTTCTAATTGAACTTGAGCATCGTAACTACGATTTTATAATTATTGACTCCATTCAAACTCTATACTCCCAAAATATTTCTTCGGCACCCGGCTCGGTAACTCAGGTAAGACAGATTACCTTTGAGCTGATGCGAATAGCCAAAGATAAAAATATAGCAATTTTTATTATAGGGCATATTACCAAAGAGGGCTCAATCGCAGGTCCTAGAGTTTTAGAGCATATGGTGGATACAGTACTATACTTTGAGGGCGATTCGTCACAAGAGTTAAGAATTTTAAGAGGATTTAAAAACCGTTTTGGACCAACAAGCGAAATAGGTGTTTTTGAGATGAGAAGCGACGGATTGGTCTCCGCAACCGATGTCGGTTCAAGATTTTTCAACCGTGATTCTGAACAAGCAGGTTCTGCACTTACCGTTATTATGGAGGGTTCCCGCCCTATAATACTTGAGGTTCAAGCACTCGTATCAGAATCACATACTGCAAACTCAAAGAGACAGGCTACCGGTTTTGATACAAATAGATTGAACATGTTGTTAGCTCTGCTGGAGAGAAAGCTTGAAATTCCGCTCTCCGGATATGATGTATTTATTAACATTACGGGAGGAATTAAAATAACCGAAACATCAGCAGATTTAGCTGTTTTGGCGGCGATTATCAGCAGCTTTCGTAATCGTGCAATTTCAAAAAAAACAATTTTCATAGGTGAAGTTTCTCTTGTAGGCGACGTAAGAGAGGTTTTTGGAATGGACGTTAGGTTAAGAGAGGCGAGTATGCAAAATATTTCAAAAGCTCTTGTTTCAAAAAAACCATTGGAAAAATCAAATATTAAAACTTTTATTGTCGATGAAGTTACAAAACTTTTAGAATGGTACTAATTTGAGAAACATTAAAATCTGTTTTACTCTATTAATAGTATAATTTGCGAATTTAAATATTTTCAAAGGAAGTCGCCGTATGGATGCCCAAGTAAGAAGTGAAGAGAAGTTTTCCAAAATATCTATATCATATGAAGGAAAAGAGGAAGGCGAGTACGTATGCTCTACTATTGACAAAATTACTTCCAAATATCAAATAAAACCTGAAACATATACTTGTAAAATATCTAATAAAAAAGATGTTGTAGTCATTGAATATCAAGACGATATAAACCGTGAAGCCGGTGTAATATTTGAAGAAATTATAAAAACTTTAAATATAACAAAATGTGACTAGAGAGTCGCTATTTTATAAACTAGTATAAATTTCGATATACTAACAAAACTAAACTCAAGGATGAATAATGTCTAACAAAGAGACAAAAGAAGAGGCAACTACAGAAACTAAAAAATCAAGCAGTAAATTAATGATAATTATAATTGCTGTTTTGGTGCTTATAATAGTTGGTGGAGCAGCAGCCGCTTTTCTTTTAATGAATGAAGAAGAGCATGCACCTGCGCCTGCGCCTGTCGTAGAACAAAGCGTTCCTCCAGCTCACCAAAAAACTTCATCAAGCAGATCTAGAGAAGATTCGGACGAAATGGACTCTAGAAAATTAAGCGATATTGGAATTCTCTACCCGCTTGACACTTTTACTGTTAACCTTAAAAGTGATGCTGGACGTCGTTACCTAAAAGCTACTATTTCACTAGAGTTAAACGGACAAGAGTTAAGCATGGAACTTGACAAAAAAGCTCCTGTTATAAGAGATAGAATTATAAGAATTTTAACCTCTAAAACATTAGAAGAGATATCTTCAAAAAAAGGGAAGCAAAAAATTTCAGAGCAGATTATTGATACACTAAATGCTATGATTGCTGATGGCAGCATAAAAGGTATCTATTTTACAGAATTTGTTATACAGTAGATGATTGGCATAGACCTCATTAAAACATCTCGCATGAATCGCTTAATTGAGCGGTTTGGCGAGAGGGCACTTCATAAATTTTTATCTCCCGATGAGATACTTCTTGTTAAAAACTACAAAACTGCTTCTGGATTTTGGGCGGCTAAAGAGGCTTGCTCAAAGGCTCTTGGCGTTGGAATAGGCTCCGAGTGCAACTTTGGCGACATTGTAATTTATAAAACATCATACGGAGCGCCAAAGCTAAAGCTATCAGAAAAGCTGCTAGAAAATTTTAATATATTGGACTCTAGTCTTTCTATTACACATGATGGGGATTATGCAATAGCAGTCGTAGTAGTTGAATCAGCCTCCGCCGACAAAATCAAGCAACTCTAATTTATCCATATCACGAAGTACATGGACGTTCCACTTATCTTGTTTTACAATTTCCATATTAACAGCCGCTGCCATAACCTTGCCTGTTAAACCTAACTCTTCAAGTGCTTTTTCTAGAGTAATATTTTCATTAAACTCTTTTGTTTCACCATTAATTATAAGTTTCATTTATTCTCTTTTCTTGTAATAATATCTTATTTTCTTGAATATAGAATCAATAATGGATATAATCATTTGATAAAATAATCACAAAAGGTGGTCGGTATGCTGAATTCCAAAGAATTGTTAATCCACACTAAAAAGTTATCTATTCTTTTTGTTGAAGATCATGATGATCTCAGAGAAAATACAAGGGAGATATTAAAAACATTTTTCCATCAGGTCGACAGCGCAAACAATGGCGAAGAAGCAATCAGAAAATATAAAGAGTTTTACGCAAAAGAGTCTAAGTATTATGACATTATTCTCTCAGATATACAGATGCCGCGACTTAACGGGGTTGAAATGGTAGAAAGTATTTACAATATAAACCCTGAACAGATTGTTATAATTCTATCTGCGTACGATGACACAAAATATTTACTCCCTCTGATTAATTTAGGAATTGAACAATTTATAAAAAAACCTATTGATTACCAAGATTTACTAAAAGTACTGCTAAGAGCATCAAAAAAAGTAACGCAACTAGGCACTGAGAACAACAATAACAACAGCTCAGCATTAATAAAACTAAACGGCTCGGCTATATTCAATAAAGAGACAAACATCCTACAGCATAACGGCTCGATGGTCACTTTGACAAAATATGAAATACTATTTTTGCAGCTCCTAAGCGATAACATCGGTAAAATATACTCAAATGAAGACATTACCGCTTATTACAGCTCACTTAACGAAAGCCTTGATATTATTAATGTAAGAAAGCTTGTTTCAAAGCTGAGAAAAAAATTGCCTGAAAACTGTATTGAGAGTATTTACGGAATTGGTTATAGGATAGTGCCAAGTTTTGAAAAGTGATTTGTGAAAATCACAACTGCTGATTTTACACTATATGAGAGAGCAAGTCGGTATGCACAAGAGCGTTGCTGCTCGCTATGATATGATTATCAAGCGTGTACTCTTCGCCCTTTTCGTTTGATATCTTTCCGAGAGCTTCTTCTACTATCAATATCCCTGCTGCAACATCCCACGGCTTAAGATTGCACTCATAGTATGCTTCAAACTTTCCGCATGCAACATAGCACAAATCAATTGCCGCGGAGCCTGTTCTGCGGATATCTCTAGTTATAGGAAGAAGATTTGCCATTGTACGAAGCACCCACTCGTAGTCCTCTCCCTTTTCGACCTTAGTATATGGAAATCCAGTGGCGATTAATGATTGCTGAAAGTCACGCTGTTTTGAGACATAAATCTGCTTTCCGTTTAAAAATGCGCCCCTGCCTCGCTCTGCGCTGAAGCACTCATCCAAAACAGGATTGTAAACTACGCCTGCAACAGGTTTGCCATCTTCCCAGATGCCAACCGAAATAGCACAAAACGCCAAGGAGTGGATAAAATTTGTAGTGCCGTCAATCGGGTCAATATAGATTGCTTTTTTAGGATGCGTAATCTCTTTTGTGCTCTCTTCCCCGATTATCTCAAAATCTGGAAATGCCTCTTGCAAACTTTTGCTCAAATGCTTTTCAATAGCCACGTCATACTCTGTCACGAGGTCAACTGTGCCTTTATACTGCACATTTTTCTCCGAGTGATAGCCTCTTAAAAAAAGCTCACGACATTCCAAAACGATATTTATAAGTTTAATTCTAATCATGATGTAATTGTAACATTTTGTATCGTCAATTCTTGAAATAATTGTCTTAATAAATGGTGGCAATATAAATATCTTTATTTAAGACACTTTCTATATAATTAAGACAACTTATATAAAGAGGTGTAATGTTATGAACAAAGATGAAATGATTGAAGAAGCTAAAAAACAGTTAGTTAGGTTCCAAAAAGAGATAGATGAGATTAAAGAAGCAAGCTCACATCTAAGTGAAGAAGCTAAAAAACAATTTGACATAGGTGCAAAAGAGCTAGAAACTCTTTATAAAGATGCA